>JAGWZT010000224.1 GCA_018971925.1 Lysobacteraceae bacterium
GCGAGGTTTCGCCGATTTGCGTCCGGCGAACCCGCAATGGTAGCGTGATCAGGGCAACCGTACAACCGGGAGGATCGGGCCGGTACCGCCCCTGGGTGCCGCCGGTTGAAGCCGCTGGATGGCATTCACCGGCAGCACCAGCGCCAATCCGGAATGCCGATCGGGCTGGCGCGCACCGCCTTCATTGCCGGGGCTCGCGGCGTCCCCGGCGTCGCTCATGGACGTATCAACCGGCGCGCGATTCGACGGTGAAGCTTTCCCCGCAGCCGCACTCGCCGGTGGCGTTGGGGTTGTGGAACACGAACGCCGCGTTCATGCCCTCGCGCGCGTAGTCGATGCGGGTGCCATCCACGAACGGCAGCGCCTTGGCGTCCACGACCACCTTGACGCCGTCGAGGTCGAATACCTTGTCGGCATTGGTGACTTCGCTTGCGAGGTCGACCGTATAGCCGAAACCCGAGCAGCCGGTGCGCCTGATGCCGAAGCGCACACCCGGCGCGGAGGGATTTTTGCCGAGGAAGTCGCGCATGCGCGCAGAAGCGGCGGGGGTCAGTTCGATGGCCATGTATGTATCGGTTTGCAGTACGTGCTGCGTTATTATCGCGCGTTCCCCTTGCCCAAACATGGCCCATCGCGGGCCCGATTTCAAGCCATGGCAACCTTGAGCGTCAAACAGGCACTGGCCGGCGGCGCGCCGGAAGGCTCATCCGTCGAAGTGCGCGGATGGGTGCGCACGCGGCGTGATTCCAAGGCGGGCTTGTCGTTCGTGAATTTGAGCGACGGCTCGTGTTTTGCGCCGTTGCAAGTGGTCGCGCCGGAATCGCTGCCGAACTACGCGAGCGACGTGCAGAAGCTCTCGGCCGGTTGCGCGATCCTGGCGCGCGGCAGGCTGGTACCTTCGCAGGGCAAGGGGCAGGCCTTCGAACTGCAGGCCGACGCGATCGAAGTGCTGGGCTTCGTGGAGGATCCCGAAACCTACCCGATCCAGCCCAAGCAGCATTCGCCGGAATTCCTGCGCGAGGTCGCGCACCTGCGCCCGCGCACCAACCTGTTCGGCGCGATCTCGCGCGTGCGCCACACCATGATGATGGCGGTCCACCGGCACCTGACTTCCGAAGGCTTCTTCTGGGTCAACACGCCGATCATCACCACTTCCGACGCCGAAGGCGCGGGCGACATGTTCCGCGTGTCCACATTGGACCTCGCCAACCTGCCACGCGACGACAAGGGCACGATTGATTTCAAGCGCGACTTCTTCGCACGCGAAACCTTCCTGACCGTGTCCGGCCAGTTGAACGTCGAGGCTTATTGCCTGGCGCTCTCGAAGGTCTACACCTTCGGCCCGACCTTCCGCGCGGAGAACTCCAACACGCCGCGGCATCTGGCCGAATTCTGGATGTGTGAGCCGGAGATCGCATTCGCGGACCTCGCCGCCGACGCCGATTGCGCCGAGGCGTTCCTGAAAGCCATCTTCAAGGCCGTGCTTGAAGAGCGCGCCGACGACATGGCGTTCTTCGCCGAGCGCGTCCAGAAAGATGCCATATCCCGTCTCGAAAAATTCATCGCCGCGCCCTTCGAGCGTATCGATTACACCGATGCAATCACGGTGCTGCAGAAATCCGGACAGAAATTCGAGTTCCCGGTCGAATGGGGCGTGGACCTGCAAACCGAGCACGAACGCTGGTTGGCCGAAACCCACATCGGCCGCCCGGTGGTGGTGATGAACTATCCCGAGAGGATCAAGGCGTTCTACATGCGCCTGAACGACGACGAAAAAACGGTCGCCGCGATGGACGTGCTGGCACCCGGCATCGGCGAAATCATCGGCGGCTCGCAGCGCGAGGAGCGGCTGGATTACCTGGATCGCCGCATGCAGCAATTCGGACTCGATCCCGCGCATTACCAGTGGTACAGGGATCTTCGCCGCTACGGCACGGTGCCGCACGCGGGCTTCGGGCTGGGTTTCGAACGCCTGCTGGTGTACGTATGCGGGCTGTCCAACATCCGGGATGCGATCCCGTACCCGCGCACGCCGGGCCACGCGGAGTTCTGAGCGTCGCCGGGAAACTCGGCGGCTCGGGACGGGTCGAAATTTCCGGACGCGACTTTCGGCCCGGTTTGTCCGCGGCCACAACCTGTACACTCCATGAACCATGCGTCCCGCGACCGGCCGGAGTCCGCGCGCGGGGTAACCCATCGACACTTTTTTCGCATCCAGCCTTCGTGTCCCGTTTCCTCCGCCTCGCAGCGCTTGCTTCCACCCTGACCCTGCTCGCGGGCTGCACCCACGCGGCCAAGTTGCCGCTGCTGGGGGGGCTCGACAGCACGCCACCCCCTTCGCGCAAGGCAGCCATGCAGGCTCTCAAGGACGCAACACCCTGCTGCAACGCATGGGCCGACCTGCCCTATCACGACACGCTGCCCAGCGAACCGCGCGCATTCCAGCTGGACAAATTCAGCCCCGTTGCCGACATCGATGACGACCGCACGCACTTCCTGACTTTCGTGCTGCCCAAGTACAAAAAGCCCTACCGGGTCGTGTTCCAGGCGCAGCCGAGCGCACGCCGTCTCGGCAGCAGCTTCCTGCTGGCGCCCACGGTCACCCTGCTGAACGCCGACTACAAGCCGATCTCCAGCACCGACGTGCCGCTGTGCGTGTACATCAACTGGCGGCCGAGCATGTCGGGCGGCTTCGGTGCGGTGAAAGTCGACGATCCCGACGCGCAGTACCTGGTCGTGACCACTTCGCAGAAGCAGCTTGCCGCGACGACCTATTGGGCACAGTCGCCGACCAGCTTCAACGACGTGAACATGCCCGCCGCCTCACCGCTCTCCGGCATCACCCAGGCGGCACCCGTGACCCGCGGCAGCTTCAACGTGGCCCACGGACCCGAGGGCACGCTGTACCTCGGCAAGATGACGCCCGCCTATGCAAGCGCGGTGGACAATGGGCTGTGCAAGAAGCCTGCGGCAGGCGCGGGTTTGTTGCCGGAGATCAGGCACGCGTTGCAGAATCGCTGAAATGCATCTGTGCGATCATCCCTGATCGCTGCATCGCCGAGCCATATGACAGCTGGAGCCGTTCGTCGCCCCTGAGCACCAGAACGTCCTTCCATGGACTGACTTTTCACAAAAGCCGCTTCGAATATGGCGCGGCCAAAAAATCACGAAGTCATTATTCAAGGAGAGAAGCATGGATATGGATCTGGCCGGCCGTCACGCACTGGTTTGCGGCGCGTCGCAGGGCATCGGCCGCGCCTGCGCGGTGGAACTGGCGCAGCTCGGCGCGAACGTCACCGCCCTTGCCCGCCGCGCGGATGTGCTGAAGCAACTCGTGGAAGCACTGCCGCGCACCCACGCCGCGCAAACGCATGATTTTCTGGTCGCCGATTCCGGCGATACCGAAGGCCTGCGCGCAGCCGCGGAAAAATTGGTGGGCACCAACCCCGTGCACATCCTGATCAACAATTCCGGCGGTCCGCCGCCCGGTCCTGCGCACGGTGCGCAAGTCGAGGCGTTCCTCGACGCTTACCGCAAACACCTCGTCGCCAACCACGTGCTGGCCGAATGCGTGATCCCCGGCATGCAGGCCGCACACTTCGGCCGCATCATCAATATCATCTCGACGTCGGTGAAGGAACCCATTGCAGGTTTGGGCGTGTCCAACACCACACGCTGGGCGGTGGCGAGCTGGTCCAAGACGCTGGCGACCGAGCTCGCACCGTTCGGCATCACCGTCAACAACGTGCTGCCGGGTTCGACGAGGACGCCGCGCATCGAGCAGATCGTCACCACACGCGCGCAGAAATCCGGCGCCAGCGTCGAGGACATGCAGCATGCGATGGAACAGGAAATCCCGATGCGCCGCTTTGCCGACCCGTCGGAAATCGCCGCTGCCGCGGCGTTCCTCGCTTCGCCCGCCGCGGCCTACATCAGCGGCATCAACCTGCCGGTGGACGGCGGGCGCACGCGTTCACTGTGATTGCACCTTGCGTCACGCGCCGTAAAGCCCGAAACTGTCGGGGTTCGAAAGCCGGCCTGTCGCCGGCGGGGAATCCCTCCACGACGTGGTGCCAGAGAAGCCGTGTTTCCTGGAGGAACTGAAGCGCCCGCGCATCTGGACTACGCCATTTTGCTGCCACCGAAGCAAGCGCTGGCACAGACGCTGGAAGCAACGCGGCTCGACCCCGACAACGCCACCGCGTTGAACAACCTCGCCACCGACTATCTGGACCTCGGCGAATACGCGCAGGCGCTGGCGAAGAAGTACGACGCCATCTCGCAACCAGCCGCTGCGGTCTCGACCGCCGCTTCATCCCGTTGACGTTTTTCTCCCTCCCCTTCGAAG
>JAGWZT010000225.1 GCA_018971925.1 Lysobacteraceae bacterium
CGGTGCGCGCCACATGGTCGACCCGTCGGCGCTGATCGCCGGCGCCACGGCCGTGTATGGCGAAGACGCGATGCGCGCGACCTACGGCGAAATCCTGCCGGTGCCGAAATCACGCGTGATCGTGGCGGACGTCGTAGCGGATCGCGATTTCGAATTGCAGCTCGGGAATCGGCGGCTGCTTTTCATCGACGCGCCAGGGCATGCCAAACATCATTACGCGATCCTGGATGAAGCGAGCCGCGGCTGGTTCAGCGGCGATGTGTTCGGCCTGTCTTATCGGGAATTCGATCACGCGGGCCGCGTGTACATGATGCCGACCACCAGCCCGGTGCAGTTCGATCCCGATGCCTGGCAGACGACGCTTGATCGCATTGTGGCGCCGCATCCGGAACACATTTATCTGACCCACTACGGCCGCGTCGATGCGGTCCCGGAACTGGCGGACGATTTGCGCGCCGGCCTGGCGGCTTACCAGCGCATCGCGCGTGCGAACGCCCGTGCGGAGGATCGCCATGCGCGGTTGCATGCGGGCCTGATGGATTTCCACCTTGGCCAGCTGCGCGAACGCGGCAATCCGCTTGCCGAAGCGCGCGCCCGTGAATTGCTCGACATGGATGTCGAAATCAACGCGCAAGGTTTGGAGGTGTGGCTGGACCGCGAAGCCGGGATTGCGCGCCACTGATTGCCTGGTGCGCGCTTCCGGTGCGCTTCGATGCGTCAGAAGATTTCGCCCACGCAGCAGCGCAGGCTGCCGCCGGCCTTCTCGATCTCGTCCAGCTCCACCGCGCCGACGACGAAACCCCATTCCGCCAGCGCGGTGCGTTGCGCGTCATCGAGAGACGCCGAGGCGCGCGTGCTCATCCATACACGCTCGCTCGACAAGG
Organism: Lysobacteraceae bacterium; assembly: GCA_018971925.1. Classification (GTDB taxonomy): domain Bacteria; phylum Pseudomonadota; class Gammaproteobacteria; order Xanthomonadales; family Rhodanobacteraceae; genus 66-474. Next base: position 885 of record JAGWZT010000225.1, read on the forward strand.
TGATCGCGTTGGCGGCGTAGGCGCGCTTCTGTTCGGGCGACAGCCACAGCACGTGGTCGTCGAATGCATTGGCGATGGTGCGCGGCACGGCCGGATCGGCAAAGCCATCGGGCGCGAGGACCACCGCGCGGCCCGCGAGTGACGCGATCACCACGTTGGTGTGGTACTCGCCGGCCGCCAGCTCGAAGCAGAACATCAGCCGCAATCCGAATGCGTCGTGCATCGCGCGTGCACCGTCCATGTCGCAACGCTCGGACAACCCGCAATAGCCGACGCCGCGCGCGTGATCGATCACCAGTGAGCCGGTGAGTTCGGCCACGCCACGGTCGCCACGCGACAGGTCGATTTCCTCGTAATGCAGCACCTCACGGAAGAATCTTCGGATGTCGCCACGCTCCGCCTCGCGTCGCCGTACCGGATGCCGCATCCGCGCGACGATGAAGCGGCCGGGTGCGGTCGCGAACACGTTGTTTGGAAACATGGCGTCCGGCGTCACCGGATCACCAGGAAACGTGACGACCGGAACGTCTGCGCGCAGCGCCCGCGCCAACGCCGCGTGCTGCGCCAACGCGCGCGTGCCGTCGAAGCCCCTATCCATGCGCATGTAGCGGTTGTCGCGCGCGGACTCCGTCGCCAGTTCGTTTGCGTCGGGCGCGACCAGGAACGCCGCGCGCGCGGTGGTTCGCGTGTCGTGCAACGGAGGCAATTTTGCGAGAGATTTCGCGAATGCGGTGGGTGTGGTGACGAGCATGGTCATGCGGGCCTGGCCGTCTGTGGTGCCGATGCTGCATATGCGCGCAACGCGTCGACGCGTGCGCGCACTCCGCTGGCATCGGTTTGCCAGTCGCCACCGCCCATTCCGCCGATGCCGGCGTGCTGCATGCGGTCGGCGACCCGCACCTTCGCGGACGCATGGAATTCGCGCGCGCCGGTGGCTCGTGCGATCGCGGCGACGTTGTGCGCGTCGATGCCGCCGCCCGGCATGATCGTGATGCGCTCGCGTGCTTGCTCAATGAGTTTGCGGATCAGCGGCGCGCCGGTCAACGCATCGTCGGCCTGACCCGAAGTCAGCACTCGATCGCAACCCAGCGCGATGATGTTTTCCAGTGCACGTTCCGGATCGCGCGTGAAATCGAAGGCGCGGTGGAAGGTCACCGACAGGCCGGGCGCGGCATCCATCAATGCGCGGCAGCGCGTCGCGTCCACGCAGCCGTCGGCGTCGAGCACGCCGATGACCACGCCCGCGCAACCGAGCGACTTGCAAATCTCGATATCGCGCTGCATGACCTCACATTCGAGGTCATCGAACACAAAATCACCGGCGCGTGGCCGGATCAATACGTGGATCGGAATACCCAGGCGTTGGCGCGCGATCGCGATCGTGGCGTGCGACGGCGTGAGTCCGCCGACTTCCAACGCGCTGCAAAGCTCCACGCGATCGGCGCCGCCCGATTGGGCTGCGAGTGCCGAGGCGGCCGAGTTGGCGGCGATCTCGAGCAGCGCACCGTTCATGCGCCGAACACGCTTTGCGAAGGAATCAGCGCATCCTGGTTTTTCGCGTCGCACACGGCGTAACTGAAACCGTGCTGGATCGCGTACCCGCCGACTTCGCCGTCCTTGTTCATCGCAAGGAACGCGACCTGCGTCTTGCGCGCGGTCGAGGGATGTTTGTGCAGCACGCGCAGCACCGCTTCCTTGCAGGCTTCGGTGGGGCTGCGGCCCTGACGCATCAATTCCACCACCAGGAACGAACCCGCGTTGCGGATCACTTCCTCGCCCATGCCGGTCGATGTGGCTGCGCCCACTTCGCCGTCCACGTACAGGCCCGCGCCGATGATCGGCGAATCGCCCACGCGCCCGCGCATCTTCCACGCCGCGCCGCTGGTGGTGCAGGCACCGGCCAGCTTTCCGTGCGCATCCAGCGCAAGGATGCCAATGGTGTCGTGGTTGTTTTTGTCCACCGGCACGCCCGCGCCGTAGTCGCGCACTTCGCTGTTGGCTTGCGGCTGGTACTTCGACGTTTTCAGCCACTCCTTCCAGGCCTTTTCCGCCGCGGGCGTCAGCAGGTTCTGTTTCTTGAACCCTTGCGCCAGCGCGAACTGCAGGGCGCCTTCGCCGACCAGCAGCACGTGCGGGGTCGCTTCCATCACCTTGCGCGCGACCGATATCGCGTGTTCGATGTCTTCGAGGCAGGCCACGCCGCCGCAGTTGGCCTCGGCGTCCATGATGCTCGCGTCCAGCGTGACGTGGCCGTCGCGATCGGGGTAACCGCCCAGCCCTACGCTGTGGTTTTTGATGTCGGCCTCGGGCACGCGCGCGCCGGCTTCCACCGCGTCCAGCGAATGTCCGCCTTTGGAAAGAATCGCCCACGCCGCGTGGTTGGCGGCGATGCCGAAGTCCCACGTCGACACGACGCGAATGGTGCCCGCGGTTGCCGCGGGCTTCGCGGCGGTATCGCTGGCCTCGGCCATCGGCGACAACGCCGCGGCGGCGGCACCCAGTGCGGCGGTCTTGAGGAAACGGCGACGATCGTTCATGGGAACATCCAGTGGTCGGTGGTCGCGCGGATGATGCCATGTTCGCAATACCTCTGGCACACGCATGTTGCGTATATGGAGTTATAATCCACCCATGAAACATGGATGCCTGACTGTCGAGTCGGCCGGAGATCGCCGCCATGGCGGTTGACGCGCTCCGCCGCGCGCCCGGGATGGCGCCGCGCGCAGACGCGGCCGCGCGGGTTCGAGTCACGGGTCTCGGCTTCGGCACCGCCCCGATCGGCAACCTGTATGCGGAAGTAGGCGAGGATGAGGCGCGCGATGCGCTGGAACGTGCGCTGCGGCTTGGCGTGCGCTACTTCGACACGGCTCCCTTCTATGGTCATGGTCTTGCCGAACGCCGGTTGGGGCGTGCGCTTTCCGGTTCGCGGCGTGACGGCTTCGCGGTGTCGACCAAGGTCGGCCGCCGCATCGAACCGGATTCCGCGCAATGCGCTCAGGTCAACGATGGCTTTGCGGTGCACGGCAGCCGGGCGGTATTCGATTACAGCCGCGAAGGGGTGCTGCGTTCGTTCGAAGCCAGCCTCGAACGGATGGGGCTGGATCGGGTGGACATCCTGTTCCTGCACGACGTCGGACGCCTGACCCATGGCGGCAATCATCCGCAAATGCTGCGCCAGGCGCTGGAAGAGGCGTTGCCCGCGATGGCCGGGCTGCGCACTCAGGGTGTGGTCGATGCCATCGGCATCGGCGTCAACGAAGTCGAAGTGTGCCGTGAATTGATGCCGCGTTTCGACCTCGACTGCATCATGCTGGCGGGACGCTACACGCTGTTCGAGCAGGCATCGGCGCTGCCGCTGCTGGATGAAGCGCAGCGACGCGGGGTGCGAGTCGCCATTGCCGGTCCGTACAACTCCGGATTGCTCGGCGACCCGCACGGTCCGGGTTCGACCTACGACTA
>JAGWZT010000226.1 GCA_018971925.1 Lysobacteraceae bacterium
CGTGATCAGCGCCTCGCACAATCCGTACCAGGACAACGGCATCAAATTCTTTTCCGCCGACGGCGAGAAACTCGACGACGGCGTGGAAGCCGCGATCGAACGCGAGATCGATGCGCCGTTCGTGACGGTCGCGCCGGAGCGTCTCGGCAAGGCCCGGCGCATCGACGATTCGATCGAACGCTACGTGCGGTTCTGCCTCGGCACGCTGGAGGCGCCGCCCGATCTCTCCGGCCGGCACATCGTGCTGGACTGCGCGAACGGCGCCACCTACATGGCCGCTCCCAAGGTGTTCACCGCGCTGGGTGCGCGGGTCACCCGCATCGGCTGCGAGCCCGACGGCTTCAACATCAACCGCGACATCGGCTCGACCCATCCCGCGGCCTTGCGCGGCGCGGTGATCGAGCAGGGTGCCGACCTCGGCATCGCCTTCGACGGCGACGGCGACCGGGTGCAGATGATCGACCGCAACGGCGAGCTCGCCGACGGCGACGATTTGTTGTACGTGCTGGCCCAGGACTGGATCGAGGATGGCCGCCTGCGCGGACCGGTGGTCGGCACCTTGATGAGCAATTTCGGGCTGGAGCGTGCGCTGACCGGCGCCGGAGTACGCTTCCTGCGCGCCAATGTCGGCGACCGTTACGTGCTGCAGCAATTGAAGGAACACGGCGGCCTGCTGGGCGGCGAAACTTCCGGGCACATCCTGTGCCTCGACCGCGCCAGCACCGGTGACGGCATCGTTTCCGCTCTGGCGGTGCTGGATGCGCTGGCACGCGCCGGCAAGGATCTGGTGGCGGCGCGCGATGGCCTGGCCAAGCTGCCGCAGATCACCCGCAACATCCGTGTCGCGCGCGCGCGCGATGTGGTGGGGTCGACGGCGGTGCAACAGGTGTTCGAGGAGGTGCAGGGCGCCTTGCGCGGCCGTGGCCGCGTGGTGCTGCGTCCGTCCGGAACCGAGCCGCTGGTGCGCGTCACCATCGAGGGCGAGGACGCGGACGAGGTGCAGGCGCTGGCCGCGCGTCTCGCCGACGCGGTGATGGCGGCGTCCTTGGACAAGCAGAACGCGGAATGAAAACCGCGCCGCATGCGGCGCGGTTCTGCCTAGAGGCTTACGCCATCTGGCTGGCCGCGAAATCCCAGTTCACCAGGTTCCAGTACGCATCGACATACTTGGCGCGCGCATTGCGGTAGTCGATGTAGTACGCGTGTTCCCACACGTCGCAGGTCAGGAGTGGACGATCACTGCCGGTGATCGGAGTGCCGGCGTTGGAGGTACTGACCAGGCCCAGCGAACCGTCGGCGCGCTGCACCAGCCATGCCCAGCCGGAACCGAACGTGCCGGTCGCGATCTTGCCGAATTCGGCCTTGAACCTGGCGGCGTCGCCGAACGCCTTGGTGATCGCGTCGGCCAGCTTGCCGGACGGATCACCGCCGCCCTTGGGTGACATGGAATTCCAGTAGAACGCATGGTTCCACGCCTGCGCGGCGTTGTTGAACATGCCGCCGGTGGCCTTCTTGACGATGTCCTCGAGGTTCATGTCGGCGAAATCGGTGCCCTCGATCTGCTTGTTGAGGTTGTCGACGTACGCCTTGTGATGCTTGCCGTAGTGGTAGTCCAGGGTCTCCTCGGAGATGTGCGGGGCCAGTGCGCTGCGTTCGTAGGGAAGCGGGGGAAGTTCGATCGCCATGGAGTGCTCCTTGGAGGTTTTTGGAAACTGTTTTTGAACCGGGGGAATGGCAGCATGCGTGGATGGCGCGCTGGTACAATGTGCAGCCTCTGCACGACACCATCCTTCATTCTAGACCGATCTCCCATGGACGTCATTGAACGCATCAAGAACACCCTGTCCGAACATCCCATCGTGTTGTACATGAAGGGCACGCCCGATTTTCCGATGTGCGGGTTTTCCATGCGCACCTCGCAGGCGCTCAACGCCGCCGGCGCCGAGTATTTCTCGGTGAACGTGCTGGAAGAACCCGAGATCCGCGCCAACCTTCCGCGCTATTCCAACTGGCCGACTTTTCCCCAGCTCTACATCAATGGCGAACTGATCGGCGGTTGCGACATCACGCTGGAACTGTACGAATCCGGCGAGTTGCAGCGCATGGTCGCGGAAGCAGCCAAGCCAGCGACCGCGCAATGAGTCTCCCCGTCACGCGTCTGCCGGCGGGCTGGACGCCCGCCGCGGCGTCGCTGGCGGAACGTGTCATCCTGATCACCGGCGCCGCGGGCGGGCTGGGCCGCGCGTCGGCACTGGCTTGCGCCAAGGCGGGCGCCACGGTGTTGCTGGCGGATCGCAAGGCGCGTGCGCTGGAACCCGTGTACGACGAAATCGCCGCGCTGCCGAACGTCGCGCAACCGATGCTGCAACCCATGGATCTGCAGGGTGCGACGCCGCTGGAATACCAGGGTTTCGCCGAATCGGTCGAGCGTCAACTCGGACGCCTCGACGGCGTGGTGCACGCAGCGGCGAAATGCGAGGGCCTGACGCCACTCGGCGTGTTGTCGCCCGAGGAGTGGATCAGCACGCTGCATGTCGATCTGTCCGCGCCGTTCCTGTTGACCCAGGCCTGCATGCCGTTGCTGCTGGCGCGCGAAGACAGCGCCGTGGTGTTCGTGCTGGACGATCCGCGGCGCATGGGCAGCGCGCATTGGGGCGCCTACGGCGTCGCCAAGGCGGGGCTGGAAGGCCTCGCATCGATTCTCCACGAAGAGACGGACGAGACCAGCCTGCGCGTGCACGCGTTGTTGCCGGCGCCGATGCGCACCGCTTTGCGCCGCACCGTGTGGGCTGGCGAGGATCCTTCCACCATCGCGACGCCCGACGCAGCCGCCCAGGCCGTACTCTATCTGTTGTCGCCAGCCGCCCGTGCCTCGCGCGGAAAACTGCTCGACCTGCGGAACAGCGAAACCGGCAACAGGCCCTGATCATGCACCAGCAGATGACCATCGTGTCGGCATGCATCACGCTGTTCCTGGTGCTCGACGCGCCCGGCAACGTGCCGTTCTTCCTTTCGGTTCTGAAAGACGTTCCGCCCAAGCGCCGCCGCTGGGTGATGATCCGCGAATTGCTGATCGCGCTGGGCGTGCTGGTCGCCTTTCTGCTGGGCGGACGCGAGCTGCTGGCGGTGATGCAGTTGCGGCAGGAAGCCATCAGCATCGGCGGAGGCGTGGTGCTATTCCTGATCGCGATCAAGATGGTGTTTCCGCCGCGGGACGGCGGCATCTTCGGGCCGGTGGGGCAGGGCGAACCCTTCATCGTGCCGCTGGCGATCCCCGGCGTCGCGGGCCCTTCCGCGATGGCGACGCTGCTGCTGATGACCAGCGCGCAACCCGGCCGTCAGGTTGAATGGGGCCTGGCGCTGCTGATCGCATGGCTCGCCACCGCGGCGATCCTGCTGGGTTCGACGTGGTTGTTCAAGCTGCTGGGTGAAAGCGTGCTCGCGGCGATGGAACGCGTGATGGGAATGCTGTTGATCGCGCTATCGGCGCAGATGATTTTGGGTGGAGTCGAAGCTTATTTGAAGGCGGGTTAATGCGATGAACGATGTCAGTCACGCAACACCTGTGCGACCCGCGACGGTCAATGCGCAGATCGTGCCGGCAGGCACGCTGGATGTGCTGTCGCGCGACGAAATCGCGCGCCTGCGCGATGCCACGTCATCCGGGTTGCACACACTGCTGCGCTCGTGCGCGCTGGCGGTGCTGACCTCGGGCGCGATGCAGGACAGTGCGCGCGCGATGCTCGACCAATACCCCGATTTCGACATCCAGGTGTTGCAGCAGGATCGCGGCGTCAAGCTGGACCTGAAAAACGCGCCGGCGCAGGCGTTCGTGGACGGCAAGATCATCCGCGGCACCAACGAACTGCTGTTCGCGGTGGTGCGCGACATCGTGTACGAATCGACCAGGCTGGAGTCCGGCGAGTTCAACCTCAAGGACTCCAGCGGAATCACCCACGCGGTGTTCGACATCCTGCGCAACGCACGGGTGCTGCGCGCGCGCTTCGACCCGAACCTCGTGGTTTGCTGGGGCGGCCATTCCATTTCGCGCGAGGAATACGACTACACCAAGACGGTTGGCTACCAGCTCGGCCTGCGCGGGATGGACATCTGCACCGGCTGCGGGCCCGGCGCGATGAAGGGGCCGATGAAGGGCGCGACCATCGCGCACGCCAAGCAGCGGCATTACGAGAACCGCTACATCGGCCTCACCGAGCCCAGCATCATCGCGGCGGAATCGCCCAACCCGATCGTCAACAGCCTGGTGATCCTGCCCGACATCGAAAAGCGCCTCGAAGCTTTCGTGCGCGTCGGCCACGGCTTCATCGTGTTCCCGGG
>JAGWZT010000227.1 GCA_018971925.1 Lysobacteraceae bacterium
CGGGATTGTCGGGCGTCGGCATCAACGGCTGGCTGGCCGGCGCGCCGCCGGTGAGTTGCACGAAAGCGACGCCGGTCAGTCCCAGCAGGCCCAGCTTGGCGCGCGTATCCACCTTGATCGGCGTGTCGGCCGCCACCTGGATGCGCGCCAGCACCTTGCGTGGATCCCGCGGGTCCAGCTTCAACTGGCTGACCTCGCCGATCTGGATGCCGTTGTATTGCACCGGACTGCCCTTCGACAGGCCGGTCACCGATTCGGTGAACACGATGTCGTAATAGTTGTATTGCCGGTTGAGGCTGGTCTTGCCCAGCCACAACGCGAACAGCAGCACCAGCGCCACCACCACCAGGGTAAAGGCGCCGATCAGGACGTGATGAGCCTTGGTTTCCATATCGTCACCATTTATGCGATTGCGTGGATGGCTTCCGCTGCCCGTCCGCGCGGCCCGTGGAAATAATCGCGTATCCAAGGGTCGTCGAAGCTTTCCACCTTGTCCAGCGAATCGGCCACGATCACGCGCTTGTGCGCGAGCACCGCCACGCGGTCGCAGATCGCGTGCAGGGAATCGAGATCGTGGGTAATCATGAATACCGTAAGGCCCAGCGCGTCGCGCAGGGTGCGGATCAACTGGTCGAACGAAGCCGCGGCGATCGGATCGAGCCCAGAGGTTGGTTCGTCGAGGAACACGATGTCCGGATCCAGCGCCAGCGCGCGCGCAAGTCCCGCGCGCTTGACCATGCCGCCGGAAAGTTCGGAAGGATATTTGTGGCGTACGTCGGGGGTCAGGTCCGCCAGCGCGATCTTCAGGGCCGCCACGCGCAGCGCGTCATGCAATGACAGAGTCGTGTGTTCCATCAGCGGCACCCGCACGTTCTCGCTCACAGTCAACGAGGAAAACAACGCGCCGTTCTGGAACAGCACGCCGCAGCGGCTTTCGATCGCGACGCGCTGGCGTTCCGGAAGGTCGTGCAGGTTCTCGCTGAACAATTTCACGCTGCCGGCGTCGGGTCGGCGCAAACCGAGGATGGTCCGCAGCAGCACCGACTTGCCAGTGCCCGAACCACCCACTACGCCCAGGATTTCGCCGCGGTAAACGTCGAGGTCGAGATTGTCGTGCACGACCTGTTCGCCGAACTGGCTGCGCAGGCCGCGCACCTCGACGATGGTTTCGCGCGGCGCGGTGGCGTTCACCAATTCATCTCCATGAAGAACAGCGCGGCGATGGCGTCCACCACGATCACCAGGAAGATCGATTGCACCACGCTTGAAGTGGTGCGCTCGCCCACCGACTGCGCGCTGCCCTGTACCTTGAAGCCCTCGAGACACCCGATCACCGCGATCAGGAACGCAAAGATCGGCGCCTTGGACAGCCCCAGCCACAGGTAGCGCAACGGCGTGTCGGTCTGGAACACCGAGATGAACATGGTCGGCGTGATGTTCAGCGCGAACCAGCACACCAGCGCGCCGCCGACCACGCCGGCCAGGACGGCGAGGAACGTCAACAGCGGGGTCACGATCATCAGCGCCAAAACCCGCGGCAGCACCAGCAGCTCCATCGGATCGAGGCCCATGGTGCGCATCGCGTCGATTTCCTCGCCGACCTTCATCGAGCCGATCTGTGCGGTGAACGCGCTGGCGGTGCGCCCGGCCAGGATGATCGCGGTCAGCAGCACGCCGAGTTCGCGCAGGAAGGCGTAGGAAACCAGGTCCACGGTGAACACGGTCGCGCCGTAACGCTGCAACGCGGTGGCGCCGAGGAACGCGATCACCGCGCCGATCAGGAACGACAGCAGCACCACGATCGGCACTGCGTGCAGGCCGGTCTGCTCCATGTGCGCGATCAGGGACGTGACGCGCCAGCGCCTGGGGCGAAATGCGACCCGCGCCTGCGTTTCCAGCGTCATGCCGATGAACGCCAGCAGTTTGGCGCCGAGGTGCCCGACATGCACCACGTTGCCGCCGATGTCGCCCAGCATGTCCACGAAGCCGAAGTTGCGTGGCGGCGGCGGCCGGTGTGCATAGATTTCCGCGACCGCCTCGCTGACGGTGTCGAGCAGGCCGCGCAACTCCTGCGGCACGTCGCGGTCGTGTTCGGCCAGCCATTGCAGGGCCTTGGGACCCAGCGCGACGGCAATCAGGCCCGCGCCGGAGGTGTCGACCCGTCCGACGTCGTTGAAATCGACGTCGGGACATTCCGGGAGCGCGGGTTTCAGGGCGTCCAGCTGCGCTTCGAGCGCGGAAAAATGTTGCAGCGTCCAGTCGCCGGTGAAGCGCAGTACGTTTTCGCCGGTCTCCGGCAGCGGCAACCATTCCACCAACCCGGGCGTCGTCGGTGACCGATCCATCCGCGCAATTTAGCATGGGTTGGTTGTGCGATCGTCCTTGATCGCGGCTTCGTTCGGCTCCGAAGCAACGAGGGAAATCGTCAATCATTGACACCAGAACGGCCTTCCTTGGCCTGACTTTTCACAACAGCCGCTTCGAACAGAGCGTTCGTCAAAGATGTCCCATTCGTGGAGGTCCGACAGGGGTCGCGGCGCACGGTGCGAACGGCGATAATTCGCGCTCATTCCAGCGGACGCTCGACACGCATATAGTTCGATGGGACAAATGCCTGTGTTCCGGTGAATGTACGTCCGCCGCAAGTCGGCGCCGCTGACCGCGTTATCCAACGCCATCCGACAAGAATCGATCTCATGACGAAGCAAACCATCCTCAACGCCACCCATCGCGCCGCGGGCGCGAAGATGGTGGATTTCGGCGGCTGGGACATGCCGCTCAATTACGGCTCGCAGATCGAGGAGCACCACGCGGTGCGCCGCGACGCCGGCATGTTCGACGTCTCGCACATGACCGTGGTGGATCTGCGTGGCGCGCACTGCCGCGAATTCCTGCGGCATCTGCTCGCCAACGACATCGGCAAGCTGAAGAAGTCCGGCAAGGCGCTGTATTCGTGCATGCTCAACGAGCGGGGTGGCGTGATCGATGATTTGATCACCTATTTCCTCACCGAAGATTGGTTCCGCATGGTGGTCAACGCCGCGACCCGCGACAAGGATCTCGCATGGATCGAAAAACAGGCGGTGGCGTTCGACGTGAAGGTCACCGAGCGGCCCGAACTGGCGATGATTGCCGTGCAGGGCCCGAACGCGCGCGCGAAGGTGCTCGCGTTGCTCGATGCCGGCGAACGCGAGCGCGTGGAAAAACTGAGCCGCTTTGCCGCTACCGAAGCGCACGGTCCGGGCGGCATGCCGCTGTTCGTCGCGCGCACCGGCTACACCGGCGAGGACGGTTTCGAGATCATCGTGCCGGAAGAAAACGCTGCGGCGCTGTGGAATGCGCTCGCCGCGGCCGGCGTGCATCCGGCGGGGCTGGGCGCGCGCGACACGCTGCGGCTCGAAGCCGGCATGAACCTGTACGGCCAGGACATGGATGAAGGCATCACGCCGTGGGAGGCGGGGCTCGCCTGGACGGTGTCGCTGGACGAAGGCCGCGATTTCATTGGCCGCGCGGCGCTGGAAAAACAGCAGGCCGGCGGCGTGCCGCGCGAGCTGATTGGCGTGGTGATGGACGACAAGGGCGTGCTGCGCCACGGCCAGCGCGTCGTTACCGGCCAGGGCGATGGCGAGATCCTGTCCGGCATCTTTTCCCCCACGCTGGGCAAGGCGATTGCCTTTGCACGGGTGCCGGCTGGAGCGCGCGGCGATCTGCGCGTGGACATCCGTGGCCGTGAACTGCCGCTGCGCGTCGTGAAATACCCGTTTGTCAGGGACGGTCAGCCCTGCGAAGGTGTCTGACCCGCTGCATCCCTGTCGCGATTCCTCGAACCATCTTTTTCCGGGCCCGCTGACGTGGCTAGAATCAAGGGTCTCCCGGCCAACGAAGGATACGTGTCATGAGCGAGATTCCCGGTGACCTGAAATTCCAGAAGTCGCACGAGTGGGTGCGGGTCGAGGAAGATGGGCGCGCGCGCGTCGGCATTTCCGATCACGCCCAGGGTTTGCTGGGCGACCTGGTCTATGTCGAGCTGCCCAAAGTGGGCGACAAGATCGAGGCGGGCGCCGGGTGCGCGGTGGTCGAGTCGGTGAAGGCCGCATCGGATGTTTACGCGCCCGTCAGTGGTGAAGTGGTCGAGGTCAACGAAGGGCTTGCTGACAAACCGGAAACCATCAACGAGGATGCGTTCGGCGATGGCTGGTTGTTCGTGGTCAAGCTCGCCGATCCGGACGAAGTGGATGCGTTGCTCGGTCCGGATGATTACGCGGAGTTGATCGAGAACGACGAGCACTGATCGAACCTCTGAATAACCTGCTGTGCTCCG
>JAGWZT010000228.1 GCA_018971925.1 Lysobacteraceae bacterium
TCGCCGGGTTCCTTCCAGGGCATCTCGGGACGGCCTCGGGTTGGGGGAGAAGGTGCGCCGGATTCGGCGCAAGCTCGAAATTCTACCAGAGCACCAGAACGCTTCTCTCAGATGCCGGTTCGCGGATAGTGGGGCAGTTTGAATTCCGTTCGTCCTGAGCGTAGGCCTCCGACGAGGTCAAAGTCGAAGGGCGAGGACGTTTCGATTCCATTCGCTTCGCCCACTACGCTCAACGCGAGCGGCTTCATTTTCGAAGCGACGCACACCGGGTTGAAGGGACGATCGCACAAATCAAGCCGCGTCGAGCCAGTCCCGGAACAACTTCGCTTCGTCGCCACGCACGTCGCCGGCAAGCGGCAACAGCAACTCGCGTGGCGCGTCGATGTCGAGGCACCAGCCATCCTCGCCGTAGCGTTCGGATTTCACCGCGCCCAGTTCGATCAGGCGCGCGCGCAGGCGCCCCGCGCGCGGCGGCAGCCGCAATTCCGCATGTACGCGGGTGCCCGCGAGGCGTTCGCCGATCGCCTGCCGCAACAGATCGAGGCCAACGCCGCTTGCAGCCGACAGCCATACCGCGGTCGGCGCGCCTTCGGCATCGCGATCGATACGCGCGGCGGCTTGGTGAAAAGCCCGGTCATGGATGACCGGCCCTTGATCTTCGCCAACAGGGACGTTGGCGGTTTCGTGGAAAGTCCGGCCAGGGATGGCCGGGTTCTGCTGTTCGCCAGCATGGAAGCTGGCATTCAATAAATCTATCTTGTTGAACACCATCAGTTGCGGCACGCCGCCCGCACCGATTTCATCGAGTACGCCGTTGACCACGTTGATCAACACGTCGCGCTCGGCATCGGCCGCGTCGGTGACGTGCAGCAGCAAGTCGGCGTCGCGCGCTTCGGAAAGCGTGGCGCGGAACGCGGCAATCAGATCGTGCGGCAATTCGCGGATGAAACCGACCGTGTCGGCCAGCACCGCGGGACCGGATTCGAGGCCGTCCAGTCGCCGCACGGTGGGATCGAGCGTCGCGAACAATTGGTCGGCGGCATACACCGCGCCGCGCGTGACACTGTTGAACAGTGTGGACTTGCCAGCGTTGGTGTAACCGACCAGCGCGACGCGCGGCAGCGTGTTGCGCAATCGCGCGCGGCGTTGCTGGCCGCGCTGCACCCCGACCTTGTCGATGCGCTTCTGCAATTGCTCGACGCGCTTCTGCAACAGGCGGCGGTCGGTTTCGAGCTGGGTTTCGCCAGGCCCGCGCAGGCCGATCGAACCGCCACGCTGGCGCTCCAGATGCGTCCAGCCACGCACCAGCCGCGTCGCCATGTGTTTCAACTGCGCAAGTTCGACTTCCAGCTTGCCCTCGTGCGACTGCGCGCGCTGCGCGAAGATATCGAGGATCAGCGCGGCGCGGTCGATCACCCGAGCGGAGAAATGTCTTTCCAGGTTACGTTCCTGCACCGGGGTGAGTGCATGGTCGACCAGCACCAGATCGGCGCCGAGTTCGCGCACCCTGGCCTGCACCTCGTCGGCCTTGCCGGTGCCGATATAGAACTTCGGGCTGGGGGCCTCCACGCGTGCGTGCACCGTGCCGAGGATTTCGGCACCGGCGGATTCCACCAGCTCCGCGAATTCCTGCGCACGGCGTACGGCGGCGCCGTTGCCGGTGTACGGCAACACCAGCAGCGCGCGTTCGCCTCGTTTCTCGCGTTCGAACACTAGGGCCTATTGACACTCTGCCAAGTGGAGCGCGTTGCTTCCGCAGCGGTCGCCAGACGAGGCGCGCGCCGCAGCGTCATGGTGGTTCCATGGCCAAGGCGCGCACCGAAGGATGGCGGCCGCTGCGGAGCAACCCTTCGGGCCATGGCCCTTTGCCCGCATGGCTGCGTCATCGCTCGTCTATGTATCGACATACATCTTCCTCACTCTTCCTTGCCCTGCAGGCAAAGGGCCGACGGCGCGACCACTTGGCAGAGTGTCAACAGGCCCTAATCCTGCGCCGGCGATTCGGCGTCTTCCTGACCGGCCTCGTCCGCACCAACCTTGACGGCACGGCTGGGCACCACGGTCGAAATGGCGTGCTTGTACACCATCTGGCTGACTTGGTTGCGCAGCAACACCACGAACTGGTCGAACGACTCGATGATACCCTGCAGCTTGATGCCATTGACGAGATAAATCGCAACCGGCACGCGCTCGCGGCGCAGGGCATTCAAAAACGGATCCTGCAACGATTGGCTTTTGGACATTTTTGTGGCCTTCCGATTCCGGTTTCCCGCACGGTTTCCCTCGCGGAATCAAATGGTAGCGCAGAACGGTGTGTTTTTGGCCGTTTTCACGCTGCTTTCATGCTGCTTTCATGCCAAAAAACAGCGCCATCGCGGCGGCGGCGGATTCGCTGAAATCGGGCTCGCCTGGATCGAACACGCGTGCATCCAGTTCGGCGCGCAGCCACGTCGCCTGCCGCTTGGCGAGCTGCCGGGTCGCATCGATCGCACGCTGGCGAAATGCTTCCGCCGGGCACTGGCCGTCGAGGAATTCCCACGCCTGGCGATAGCCCACCGCGCGCAGCGCCGGCAAGTCCGCATGCAAATCGCCACGCGCACGCAGGTGTTCCACCTCGTCGAGGAATCCGGAAGCCAGCATCGCGTCGAAACGCGCGGCGATGCGCGCGCGCAAAACGTCGCGATTCGCCGGAACCAACGCAAGTTTCAGGACACGGTAAGGGAGCCGCCGTGGGCTTCCCCTGGCGGCATGCAATGCGGTGACCGTATCGCCCGTCAAATTGATCACTTCCAGCGCGCGCTGGATGCGCTGTGCATCGTTGGGCCGGATGCGCGCGGCGGCTTCGGGGTCGTGTTGCGCGAGGCGCGTGTGCAACGCCGGCCAACCGTCGTGATCGGCTTCGGCACGCAGGCGCTCACGCAGGCCGGGATCGGCGGTTGGCATTTCGGAAAGGCCGCGTTCGAGCGCGCGAAAGTACAGCCCGGTGCCGCCGACCAGCAGTGGAACTCGACCACGCGCGGTAATGGCTCGCATCGCGGCCAGCGCATCGTCGCGGAACCGCGCCACCGAATACGGCTCCGCCGGATCACGGATGTCGATCAGCGCGTGCGGATGGCGCCGCAAGGTTTCGACATCGGGCTTCGCCGCGCCGATGTCGAGGCCGCGATAGACCAGCGCCGAATCCACGCTGACCAGTTCGATCGGAAACCGTTCCGCCAACGCGCACGCCAGAGCGGTCTTGCCGGTGGCCGTCGGCCCCATCAGGAAAATCGCGGGCGGGCGGGCGTCGATGGCATTCACGTGACCGGACATGCCCGGATTGTACGGGCACGTCTCTTGGGGCGCCGTCTTATAATGACCCGATTTCCACCGAACAAGGCACCGACATGCCGAACATGATGAGGGCGCTGGTCAAGCGCGACGCCGCCAAGGGCATCTGGATGGACGAGGTGCCGGTGCCGGAGTACGGCCACAACGACGTGCTGATCGAGGTCGAGAAGACCGCGATCTGCGGCACCGACCTGCACATCTACAACTGGGACGAATGGGCGCAGCGCACGATCAAGCCCGGGCTGGTGATCGGCCACGAATTCGTCGGCCGGATCGTCGCGGTCGGCGACGAGGTGCGCGGTTACCGCGTCGGCCAGCGCGTCTCGGCCGAGGGCCACATCACCTGTGGCATGTGCCGCAACTGCCGCGCCGGCCGGCCGCACCTGTGCCCCAACACCGTCGGCATCGGCGTGAACCGCAATGGCGCGTTCGCGCAGTACATCGTGATGCCGCAGTCGAACCTGTGGCCGATCCCGGACCAGATTCCGTCGTCGCTGGCGGCGTTCTTCGATCCCTACGGCAATGCCGCGCACTGCGCGCTGGAATACGACCTGGTCGGCGAGGACGTGCTGATCACCGGCGCTGGCCCGATCGGCGTCATCGCCGCCGGCATCGCGCGCCACGTCGGCGCGCGCAACGTGGTGGTCACCGACGTCAACGACTACCGGTTGAAGCTGGCCGCCGACATGGGCGCGACGCGGGTGGTCAACGTGTCGCGGCAGCCGCTGCGCGAGGTGCTGTCGGAACTGCACATGGAGGGTTTCGACGTCGGCCTGGAGATGAGCGGCAACCCGCGCGCCTTCGCCGACATGCTCGAGTGCATGTACCACGGCGGCAAGGTCGCGCTGCTCGGCATCCTGCCGAACGGCGCCGGTATCGACTGGGACAAGGTGATCTTCAAGGGCCTGACCCTGCACGGCATCTACGGCCGCCGCATGTACGAGACCTGGTACAAGATGACCCAGATGCTGCTGACCGGTTT
>JAGWZT010000229.1 GCA_018971925.1 Lysobacteraceae bacterium
CGGTCAGGTGATGGTGATCGCGCCGCCGGGATGGTGGCCGGAAGCCGAATTGGCCCAGCCGTTGTCGATCAGTGCGCTGGCCGGCCAACCCATGATCGGCATCACGGTGCGCGATGCATTGGGCAGCATGCTGCAAAGCCATCTTGCCCAGGTCAGCCCCGCGCCGCGCACCGCCGTTTCGGTACAAACCTACCAGTTAGCGCAATCGCTGGTGGCGAAAGGCGAGGGGCTGGCGCTGGTCGATCCCTTCACGGCGCGTTGTGGCGGCACGCACAGCGTGCAGATGCGCCCGGTTCGGCCACAACTCGATGTCGTGCTGTACGCAATGCACCGGTCGGACAGCCCGCTGAACCCGGTGCAGAAGCGCTTTCTGGACCTGGTGAAACAGCTTGCGCAACGGATGCCGGTGCAAGGCTGAGATTCCACCCGCGAGCGGGTGAGGCGATCGCGGCTACAACATTCGGTTATGTCACCTGCGCATTTTTTCATTGGCGATGCGGGCGCGTTGGTGGCTACGCTCGACGGGTAAGGGGATATCTGCAGTGTCGACAGCAATGGGGTCCGCACGATTGTGCGGCGGTCAATAGCGCGGAGAAAATGTGATGAACAGAGGTGCCAAACGAGTCGTTCCGACCCTGCTGGCAGCATCGGTGTTGCTGGCATTGGCCGGCCCGGTCGCAGCGCAGGACACGCAAGCCACAAGCGTGACGAGTCAGCAGCAATCCGCGAAACCATCGGAAAGGGCCAACCAGCCCGCGACCCTGTCGACCGTCGTGGTGACCGGTACGCGCGTGCTTGGCCGTACCTTGAAGGACTCGTTGCAGCCGGTCGACGTGGTATCCGGTGAAACGCTTCGGCAGACCGGGGCGTTCGATTTCGGCACGGCGCTGTCGCGCGCCATCCCGTCGCTGAACTTCCCGATGTCGCCTGCCTCGGACCTGGAAGCTTTCCAGCGTCCGTTCCAGTTGCGCAGCATGCCGCCCGACGAAGTGCTGGTGCTGGTCGACGGCAAGCGCTGGCACCCGGGCGCGCTGGTGATGACCCTCGCCAACATCGGCGTGGGCTCGCAGGGCTACGACCTCAACACGATTCCCCTGTCCGCGGTCGATCACATCGAAGTGTTGCGCGACGGTGCCTCCGCGCAATATGGCTCCGATGCGATCGCAGGCGTCGTCAACGTGATCCTGAAAAAGGGCGCGCAGGGCGGCTCGGTCACGGCCACCGTCGGGCAGTATTCCGCGGGCGACGGCAGGACCTGGCGCGGGGCCGGCAACTTCGGCGTGGCGCTCGGCGACAAGGGTTGGATGCGCTTCAGCCTGGAGGATGGCGGCCAGGATGAAACCAATCGTGCCGAACCGGATGTCCGGGCCGGTCTCACGCAGTACGGCACGCTGTTCCACTACGGCGTGGTGCCGTTCAAGGATTCCAACGCGCTGATCAACGGGCAGTACGACATCACGCCCAACGTGCAGTTCTACGCGTACGGGCATTTCGGGCGGCGCGAAGGAACGCCATACGACTTTTACCGTTACGGCCTCAATACGACGCACCCGAAAAGTCCGTGGCTGGCCATCAGCCCTTTCCCTGACGGATTCCTTCCGCACGAGCGCGGTGTCTCGACCGACAGCGCCCTGGTCGCCGGGTTGCGTGGATCGATCGACGGCTGGAATTGGGACGTCAGCGCGAATACCGGCGGCAACCGCGTTTCCTATGCAACGGAAAACACCACCAACTTCGCGATGCTGGCGGACTTCGGCACCAGTCCGACCGAGTTCCACGACGGCATCCTGCGTGCGAAGCAGCAGACGTTCGACGTCGACATCTCCAAGCCGCTGGACGTGAGCTGGTTGTCGCATCCCTTGAACGTCGCGTTCGGCACGCAGTGGCTGCGGCAGAGCTACAGCGTGGCGCCCGGTGACCTCGGTTCCTACTACATCAGCACCACGCACACCGACGCGACCGGTGGCGCGCAGGGTTTTGCCGGCTGGTCGCCGGCCGACGCGATTTCGGTCGCGCGCCACAGCCTGGCCGAGTATGTGCAGTTGGAATCGAACCTCACCGACGCCTTCGACATGTCGTTGTCGGCACGCCACTCGAACTACTCGGACTTCGGCGGCAATACCTCGTACGCACTGTCCGGCCGCTACGAATTCAACAAGGCGTTCGCGTTGCGCGGCACGGTTTCGACCGGATTCCGTGCGCCTACCCTAGGCCAGGAGCATTACTTCGAAACCTCGTCGACGTCGTTCGGCGCCGGCAACAACCTTGGCTTGCCGGAAGGCATCTACCTGCGCGGCATCGTGCCTTCGACCATGCCGCTGGCGCGCCTGCTGGGCGGCGAACCACTGAAACCGGAAAAGGCCAGGAACTACACGATCGGTGCTGTGTGGACGCCGAACAATGCCTTCACCGCGACTCTCGACCTCTACCAGGTCACCGTCGACAACCGCATCGCGTTGTCCAGCACCATCCCGTTGACGACGCCGGCAGTGCTGGCTTACCTCGCCAGCCATGGCGTCACGGCTCCCGGCTACAGCGGCTTCAACTATTTCACCAATGCGGGAACGGTGCGCTCGCAGGGCATCGACCTGGTGACCACCTACCGCAGTGATTTCGGCAACGCCGGCAGCCTGATGACCACGCTCAGCGCCGACTACCACAAGAACAAGGTCACCAAGGTCGAACCGAATCCCGCGATCCTCGATTCACTGGGCGTCAACTTCCAGCGCCTCAACCGCAACGCCATCAAGGGGCTGATGGCCGACGCGGCGCCGCGCAGCAAGCTGATCCTGGACGAGCGCTACGACATCGGTAATTGGGAGGTCGGAGGCACCCTGACGCGCTACGGCAGCGTCACCAGCTACAGCTCGACCAGCTACCTGTTCGACCAGGTCTATTCGCCCGAGTGGACCCTGGATCTCAACGTGAACTATTTCATGAACAACTGGACCTTCACGCTGGGCGGCGACAACGTGCTCGACAGCTATCCCGACAGAACCCGCGTGGGCCAGAACACCAACGGCGTGTTTCCGTATTCGCAGCTCTCGCCATTCGGATTCAGCGGCGCGTATTTCTACGGCAAGATCGCGTATCGCTGGTAGGCGCGTTCGTTGTATGTTGGCGAACCCGCGCAGTCGCGCGGGTTTCGCATGGAGTAGGGTTCGATGAAAGGGTTCCGCACTTTGCTTTCGATTGGCGCGATTGCATTTACCGCGGTCGCCTTTGCGGCCAGCGCGCCGGTTCCGGGGTTTCCGCCGACTTTGCACCCGGCCGACCTGGTGTTGCGCGATGCGACCATTGCCACGCTCGATCTGCTGCAACCGGAGGCGCAAGCGCTCGCGATCCGCGATGGCAGGATCCTCGCCGTCGGCAGCGATGAATCGATTTCGCATTACATCGGCAAGCAGACGAAGGTGCTGAACCTGCACGGCGCGTTCGTGACGCCTGGCTTCATCGAGGGTCATGGACATTTGCTGGATACCGGCGAATCGCTGATGCAGATCAACGTCGGCAAGGCGGCCAACTGGGATGGTGTGGTCGCGATGGTGAAAGCGGCGGTCGCCAAGGCCAAGCCGGGGGAATGGATCGTGGGATTCGGCTGGCTGGAGAGCAAGTGGAATCGCGCGCCGGAGCCGAACTTGAACGGCCTGCCGCTGCCGGCAAGCCTGGACGCGGCGTCGCCGCGCAATCCGGTGCTGTTGACCACTGCGAGTTATCACGGCCTGTATGCCAATGCGCTCGCGTTGAAGCTGGCCGGCATTGCCGACAAGACTCCCGATCCCGCAGGCGGCACCATCGTGCGCGATGCGCAAGGCCACGCGATCGGCATGCTCAAGGATACCGCAGCCGATCCGGTGTACGCCGCTTACCACCGATACCTCGCGAGCTTGCCGCCAGCGGAGCAGGAATCGCGCCGTGAAAGGGCGCTGCAGCTTGCGGTACGCAACGAGGTCAGCAAAGGCATCACGGGCTTCGTCGACCAGGGCGAGGATTTCGAAACGATCGACTGGCTGAAGCAGCAGGTCGCGAAGGGCATCAAGGACGGGAGCTTCCCGCTGCGGCTCTACGTCAACGTCGGCGTGCTGGACGCTGCCAGCCTCGACAGGAACCTCACAAAGTACAAGACCATCGGTTACGCCGACGATCACTTCACCGTGCGCGGCGTGGGCGAGGATGTTTCCGACGGCGCGCTGGGCACGCACAGCGCCTGGTTCCTGCAGCCGTATGATGACGCGCCGGGCATCACCGGCAAGAATGTCACGCCGATGAGCACGCTCGAGCAGATATCGCGCATCGC
>JAGWZT010000230.1 GCA_018971925.1 Lysobacteraceae bacterium
CTTCGCTGAATGCGCTGCGTGCCTTCGAAGCCGCGGCACGTCTGGAAAGCGCCAGCCGCGCCGCTGCCGAATTGCACGTCACGCATGGCGCGGTGAGCCGGCACATCCGCTCACTGGAAGCCGAACTCGGAACCGTCTTGTTCACCCGCGAGGGCCGCGGGCTGGCGCTGACGGCCGCGGGCCGCCGTTTGCGTGACGGAGCTGGTGGCGCATTCGGGCAATTGCGCCAGTGCTGCAGCGAGTTGCGCCGCGGATCGAACCCGGCGCCGTTCGTGCTGGGCTGCCCCGGCAGCGTGCTGGCGCGTTGGGTGATCCCGCGCCTCGAGCGTCTGCGCCGCGACCTGCCGGCATTGCACTTGAACCTGTCCGTCATCGATGCGCTGCCGGCTGTGGGCATGCCCGGCCTCGCCGCTGCCCTGTTGCTGGCCGAACCGCCATGGCCGAAGGCATGGCAGGTGCAGAAGTTGGCACCGGAACGAATCGGCCCGGTGTTCAGCCCAAGCCATCCGCGCGGGATGATGTTGCGCAGGGCGGACCCGTCCGCGCTGGCCCGGGAAGCGTTGTTGCACACCATCTCGCGTCCGCAAGCGTGGCCGTCGTGGGCGCGCGCGCAACGCATCGCCGCGAGCAAACTTCGCTACGGACAGGCCTTCGAACACTTGTACTACATGCTGGAAGCCGCGGCGTCCGGGCTTGGCGTCGCCATCGCGCCGGAGCCGCTGGTCGCCGACGACGTCAACGCCGGACGCCTGCTCGCACCCTGGGGCTTTCGCGGCACGCGTGCGAGTTGGATATTGTGCGCGCCCGAAGCGTCCCGCGATCCGCGCTTCGCCGCCCTGGCGACATGGCTGCGGCGGGAGCTATTGCAAGCTTGAAGCCGGCGGGGACCCGGCCGTTTGCAATTAATCCCGCTCCACGCGACGCTCGACGACCCGGGACGCGCCCGACCCATGTCGTTGCAATGCATGAACCGCATGCGCCATATCGACCGCGACAACAACACCGTGAAAGCCGAAGGCGGCTGCATACTGCAGGCAATGCAGCAGGCCAGCATCTCCGACGCGATACCCGCGAACACGACCCGGTGTTGCGACGGCGGGCGCGCGCTATTATCGGCGAGGCGCCGGGTGACGCCTGTTCGCTGCGACGGCGGACGCGCCGATGCGACATTGCCGAGGACCAGCAACATGCAATCCAGGCAAGCCTCGGGATCGCTTCGCCATCTGCGTGCTCGGGCAGGTCGTACCGGTCTCACCAGCCACGTTGAACCACGAGAGGTAGCGTGACAACCACGGGCGATAAAACAGTGACGCTCACGCAGCCGCGGTCCACCGTTTCCGTGGCGGCGCCCGTCCTGCAAGCCTACGATCTTTTCCCGACGCGCATATGGCAGGCACGCTTGCCTTCCCTGCGCGGCCACCTGGACGAGTGGACCGCAACGGTACTGCGGATGCGCGCGGCCAGCCCCAAGCCCGCGGGACGGACCAACCGCCAAGGCTGGAACAGCGAGGACATGGCGGTGCTGGAAGATCTCGCGTTCGCGCCCCTGCGCGAAGCGGTGCGGGTAGCCTGCGCCAACGCGTTGCACGAAATGGGCGTGGCCGGCATTCCGTTCGAGATGCAATCGTGGGTCAACCTGCACGACCGCGGCGGCTTCAATTTCCTGCATGTGCACGAAGGTTGCCTGCTGTCGGGTTCGTTTTACCTGCAGGTGCCGCCGGGCTCGGGCCGCTTCGTGTTCCGCGACCCGCGTCCCGGCGTGGTGCACGGTTACGTGAAGGGCGCGGTGCCGAACGGCTATGGCGATATCCAGCTCACGCCGGAAGCCGGGCTGCTGGTGCTGTTCCCGTGCTGGATGGAGCACTACGTCGAGCCGCACGACAGCGACGAACCGCGCATCGTGATCGCCTTCAATGCCGTGCCGGCGCATGCGTGAGCATGGTCTCCGGAGCGCCGCAGCGGGCTGATGCTCGAGGCCGTCACATCCTCAACCCGGCACAGCGTCGAACGCCACGGTAAGCCGCGTCCGTTCGCCCTGGAACGGCACGGTGCCATGCCAGAAGTACGAGGGGAACAACACCAGCATCCCCGGCTTGGGACGGACTTCGTACTCCGCCCGCAAGACCGGCGTGGTGAGGATGCCGGGTTCGCCGAACGTCAGCACGCCTTCGCGCGATTGCGCATCCTCCATGCCTTCGGGCAGATCGATGTAACACGCCGAGGAAATCCATCCGCGCGGATGCACGTGATTGTGGTGGAAACCACTTCCGTGCAACCTGACCGACCAGCTTCCGTTGAAGTGGTATGTGCCGGCGTTCCGGCGACGCAGCGGGTCGGTGCCCTCGCCCATGCGTGTGATGTAGTCGCGAATGGGCGCATCGAAGGCGCCGAACAGCGCGCGGATCACTGGATCTTCGCTGCGCGTCAAATCATTCGTTGTTTCGGTGCCGTGGCGCAGCGACTGGAACAGCAGCGGATGGCGAAGCGCGTCGTGTAGCGTATCGAGGCTGCGTTTCAGGTCGGCCACGAAATCACCGAGATTGTTCCAGGCTGGCGGCGCCTCGAGCCGGTAAGGAACCACCATATCCCGATAGTCGCAAAGCTGCAGGTAGCGTTCGTCGCCAAGCAGCCGCCACGCCGTCGTCTGCAATGCGATGAGGTATTGATCGTCGGGCGACGCGCTCCGCAGCGCCCCGCATACCGGGAGTGCAGCATCGGCGGCGCCGACGCCCAGTAGCGCGGCGACCTGGAGGGTGCGTGCCGCCACATCGTTGGGCACTGCCTGCAAGGCGCGCTCGGCGCGCTCGAGCGCAATGCGCGGATCGAACTCCAGCGCGGCGAGCCCGGCGCGCACCTGCAACGCGGGCGGTGCCTGCGGACGTTCGATGCGCGGTGCCAGGCAGGCATATGCGGCACGCGCGTCGCCCGCGCCCTGCAACACCGCGGCCTTGGCCGCCCACAATGCGTCATTGCCGGAGAACGCGTGCAATGCGCGATCCAACTCCGCAGTGGCCTCGATGCTGTCCCCGCTGCGCATCCAAACCAGCCGGGCGAGATCGCCGTGTGCCTCGGCGTGCTGCGGCTCCATGCGCAGGCAATCGCGCAAGGCCGCTTCGGCGCGGTCGAACGCGCCGAGCGCGACCAGGCTGCGCGCCTTTGCGTAACACAAGGCGGCCGTCTTCGGCCCGTTCCGCACCGCCTGATCTGCGATGCTTGCCGCTTCGGCATGGCGACCCAAGGCCTGCAACGCGATGGCCAGCGCCTGAGCGGCGGCCGTATTGTCGGGCGAACGCGCTGCGATCGCGCGATACCACGCCACGGCATCATCGCCGCGCCCCAGCGCGACCAGCGCGGTCGCGTGCTGGACGGCCAGATCCGGTGCAACGCGTTCGTCGCGGCAGAAGGGTGCGATGACGGCGAGCGCCTGTGCGTGCTGACGACGATCGTTGTAATAACGCGCGAGCACGAGGGCGGCCTGCGGGCTCGGCGACTGGCCGGTGATTGCCCGCTGCAGGAAGGTTTCCGCTTCCGCAACGCGCCCGCTGCCGAGCAGCAGTTCACCCAACGTTGCGAGGGTCGGCGTCCAGTCCGGATCGCATTCGATGGCGCGTCGCAGGATTCGCTCCGCGCCCGCCACATCACCCAGCACGAGCGTGACACCACCAAGCAACCGCTGCGCCTCGACGTAATCGGCATGTTCGTCGACGATCTCCTGAAGCCGATCGTGGGCTGCGTGAAAGTCACCGGCCTGCAGAAGGCCGTTGATGCGCCGCATGGCAGCATGGAGTGGATTCGCATTCATGTCGTGCGCGTGCAAGTGTAAATGTCGCCGGATGCATGCGACACACGTCGTCGCATGCAGCGCCCGCAACCTCATTCATCGCGGGGTGCTGGCGGGCCGCGACCTTGGACTCCTCGTTCATCGCGGCATGCGGCGCAGCCGTGGCTTCCCGCTGGCATCGCGATCGACGGTAATCTCGTAGTGTTTGCCGCGGAAGGTGATGTTGGTGAGCGTGAGCGATTTCCAGCCATCCGGCAACACGGGCGGATACGCCTGGACCAGTCCGGCATCCTCGACGCGCAAGCCAGTGAGCCCGTAGATCAGGCTTTGCACGAAACCCGCCGAGCCGGTGAGGAAGTAACCGGTGTTGTTGTCCGGGGTTTCGGTGCGAACGTTGAACGGTGCCTTGAGCATGTCCGCGGAAAGGTTGCGCCGCAGCCAGCGCGTCACGCCGGCTGAATCGTCCAGCGCGGCCGCGGCGATGGTGAGCGGCGCGAGGCCCATGGTCCCCGG
>JAGWZT010000231.1 GCA_018971925.1 Lysobacteraceae bacterium
GAGGCCCTCAGCCACGACAGGCGCCATCGACGAAGCACTCGAAGATGATCTCGGCACGCCGCAAGCGCTGGCAGTCTTGAATGGCCTCGCATTCGAAGGGCGTCATCTTCTGGAACACGAACCGCGGCCGTTGTCCGACAACGCAACTGCAGAATTGCGCCGCATCAAGGCCGACCTGCTCGGAAGCGGCGCATTGCTCGGCCTGCTCCATCAGAATCCGGAAGCCTGGTTCAAGCGCGGATCGGAACACGTGGATGCGGCACACGTGGAAAGCTTGATCGAAGCACGTCGCGCCGCGCGTGCGTCGCGTGATTTCGCACGGGCCGACTCCATTCGCGCCGAACTCGCGGCCATGGGCATCGCAATCGAAGACGGCGCCGACGGCACCCGCTGGAAAATTGCCAACCGATGAACATGTCCGCCATCCAGAATGCCCAGCAGGAGATCATCGACGAATTCGGGTTTTTCGATGACTGGACTGGGCGCTATCAATATCTGATTGATTTGGGCCGGAAACTGCCGCCGCTGCCCGACGAAGACCGGACCGATGTCAACAAGGTCGACGGTTGTCAGTCACAGGTGTGGATCGTGGTGTCCGGTGGCGCGGGTCGCCTCGACCTGCGCGCGGCAAGCGATTCGGCGATCGTGTCGGGATTGGTCGCGCTGCTCCTGCGCGTCTATTCCGGGCAAAGCGCGCGCGATATCCTCGATACCGATCCGGCCTTCATCAACGCGATCGGACTGGGCAAGCATCTCTCGCCCACCCGCTCCAACGGGCTTGCTTCGATGGTGAAAACCATCAAGGCCCACGCCGAGCGCGCCGTCGCGCAAGCCGGGTAGGCTCTGCACTCCCTGTCGGGCGTTCGCCCGCGGGCGTATCCGGCGATGGGGCAAAAGATTACCTCGACTCGCTGAATTGTAGAACTCGCGCCGTTTTGTAGAACTGGAGCAAAACGCTGGAACCCGCGTCGCGATTGGAGGCCAGGGTCGGAATCGAACCGGCGTACGCGGATTTGCCGTACGCCGCATGACCACTCTGCCATCCGGCCTGCGACAGATGGCTTGCGACGGATGGAAGTGGAGGCCAGGGTCGGAATCGAACCGGCGTACGCGGATTTGCAGTCCGCTGCATGACCACTCTGCCACCTGGCCACGTTCCATCGAAACCGCGTTGCGCGGCCCCGAAACAGCAAACCCCGGCACGCCGGGGTTCGGGAAAGCTGGAGCGGGAAACGAGACTCGAACTCGCGACCCCGACCTTGGCAAGGTCGTGCTCTACCAACTGAGCTATTCCCGCGCGAGCCGGCAATGATACGTGCGCCGGGGATTCGGATCAAGCCTGCGGAGCGCCCCCGTCTCCCGGCATGCGACCGCTTTTCAGCACCGGCCACGCGGCCTGCATGTAGGCCAGCCCGGACCAGATGGTGAGGATCGCCGCGAACACCAGCAGGCCCTCGCCCACCTTCCACGCACGCAGCACGGTGGCGTCCTTGTCGCGTTCCCACAGCAGGATCAGGATCGCGACGATCTGCATCACCGTCTTGAATTTGCCGATCCACTGCACCTTGACGCGACCGTGCTCGCCGACGAACGCCATCCACTCGCGCAGCGCGGACACCGTGATCTCCCGCCCGACGATCACGGCACTGGTCACCGCCAGCAACCAGGTGGGATGACTCTGCACCAGCAGGAACAGCGCGACCGCCATCATCAGCTTGTCGGCAACGGGGTCCAGGAACGCGCCGAACGCGGACTCCATGTGCCAGCGTCGCGCAATCCAGCCATCCAGCCAATCGGTGATCGACGCGAGCGCGAACACCGCCACCGCCGCGATGTTCGCGAACCGCAACGGAATGGCGGGAACCGCCTCGTGCGAATAGAACACCACCACCATCACCGGCAGCAGCAGGACGCGAAACAGGGTCAGCCAGGTTGGCAGGTTGATGCGCACGCGATTCACTCTGACGGAACACTGCAAGTGTCGCATACACACGCGGGGGCGACACTGCCTGCCTGAACCAAGCCGTCGGAGATGAAGCGGCTGTCGTGAAAAGTCAGGCCGCGGAACCCTGGGCCAGGGCGGTGGCCTTGTGGCCGTTCTGGACTTCATGACTCGAATGGCTTGGGTCTGCAGCAGCTTCCCGTGATGCAGCGATCTGGGACGATCGCACGGTCAACCCTCAGCCGTGCAGGAACGCATGGATCCTTTCCGCCAGTTCGCGATTGATGCCACGCACGGCACAAAGCTCCTCGACACCGGCCGCCATCACGCCCGCATGTCCACCGAACGTCTTCAGCAACGCCGCGCGCCGGGACGCACCGATGCCGGGAACATCTTCCAGCGGGCCGCGCTCGCGCGCCTTCTCGCGACGCTTGCGATGGCCGGTGATCGCGAAACGATGGGCTTCGTCGCGTACCGCATCGATCAAATGCAGCGCGGGTGAATCGGGACCGGGTTCCAGCTCGCGCCCGCTGTCGCCCAGCACCAGGGTTTCTTCGCCTTCACGCCGTGACGGCCCCTTGGCGACACCCACCACCTCGATGCCGTTGAGCCCCAAGTCTTGCAGCACCGACAACGCCTGCGCCACCTGGCCCTCGCCGCCGTCGATCAGCAACACGTCGGGCGCCTCGCCCTCACCCCGCGCCAGCGGCTTGAAACGGCGTTCCAGCGCCTGGCGCATCGCCGCGTAATCGTCGCCGCCGGTGATACCGCGGATATTGAAGCGCCGGTAGTGCTGCTTCTGCGCGCCCTCGGGGCCGAACACCACGCACGACGCCACGGTCTCCTCGCCCATGGTATGGCTGATGTCGAAGCATTCGAGGCGTTGCGGCGTTTCGTCGAGCTGCAGCAATTCGCGCAGCGCCTCGAAACGGGTATGCAGGGTTTGCCGGCTCGCCAACCGCGCCAGCAGCGCCGCTTCGGCGTTGCGCGAAGCCAGTTCCACGAAACGCGCGCGCTCGCCACGCACCCGCCACTTCAACACGATCTCGCGTTCGCGCCGCGCCGACAGCATCTCGGCGAGCGCCGCCGCATCGGAGGGTTCGCGGTCGCACACCACCTCCGCCGGCGCCGGCTGGTCGAGGTAGTACTGGGCAAGAAACTGGCCCAGCACGTCTTCGGGCGCGGAGTCGAAGGCCAGCTTCGGAAAATGCGCGCGCGAGCCGAGGCTGATGCCGTTGCGGAAAAAAAGCACCGACACGCATGCGCTGCCCGCCTCGACACGACACGCGAACACATCCATGTCGGCACTGGCGCCACGCACGTAATGGTGCGCCTGCAAACTTCGCAAAGTTGCCACCTGGTCGCGCAGGCGCGCGGCGCGTTCGTAATCCTGGCGCGTGCTGGCTTCGTCCATCGCGGCGGCGAGTTCCTTCACCACCGCGTCACTGCGTCCGTCCAGGAACATGGTGGCGTGGCGCACGTCCTCGGCGTATTCGGCGGCGTCGATGAAACCGACGCACGGCGCAGTGCAGCGGCCGATCTGGTATTGCAGGCACGGGCGTGAGCGATTGCGGAAATAGCTGTTCTCGCACTGGCGTACCTTGAACAGCTTCTGCATCAGCGCCAGGCTTTCGCGTACCGCGTGGGCACTGGGAAATGGCCCGAAGTAACGACCCTTCTCGCGCTTGGCGCCACGATGGAACACGATGCGCGGAAACGGATCTTCCGACACGAAGATGTACGGATAACTCTTGTCGTCGCGCAACATGATGTTGTAGCGCGGTTTCAGCGACTTGATGAGCTGCGCTTCCAGCAGCAGCGCCTCGCCCTCGGTGCGCGTCAGCGTCACCTCGATGCGCGCGATCTGCGAAACCATCGATGCGATGCGCGGCTCGAGGTTCGGCTTCAGGAAGTAATTGCCGACGCGCTTTTTCAGATTGCGCGCCTTGCCGACGTACAGCAACGCGTCGTCCGCATCGAACATGCGGTACACGCCGGGCGACGTCGTGAGGGTGCGAACGAAGGCCTTGCCGTCGAAGGCCGCTGCATCGGACTGCATGGCGGTATTGTATCCGCGCCTGGTGACGCGACTTTGCGCCCTGTCAACCACGGCAAGCGGTTCCGCTCGCTGCGCGAGCGGGCGAACGGTGGAGTTGCCCGGAGAGCGGCGCACCGGAACGTGCCGTCGGCGAACCCCGGCGACCGCGAGCGAACCCGGAGCACATGGATGTGCGAAGGGCGTGTTCGCGGGGTGGCCTTCTCTTTACTCCGGACATCCTGCCCTCCGCCCTTCGGAC
>JAGWZT010000232.1 GCA_018971925.1 Lysobacteraceae bacterium
CTTGGCACTCGCAACAGCAACCTGGATCCTGGCCTTTGCCGGGATGACGAGCAAAATTCCGATTGTTCGAGATGGCTCGCAGCGGCGGAGTAATCGTTGACGCTGTTTCCCGAATTGGAGGAGGACGCGGCACGCGCCGCGCGTTTCCAGCTTGGAGCCTCCGACATGCCAACCGTCAACGACGAATTCAACCGGACCTGCGTGCGCCTCGACCTCGACCCCGAACGCTCCGGGATCTTCACGCACGATGAAGTGACGCTGCAGATCAGCGAAGACGACCTGCGCGTATTCAATGATTGCGCGGCACGCATCGCGCCCGGCACCCCGGCGCTGGGCGCGGAGCAGATTGCCGCGGCGGCGCGGCGGCTCGCGCGCGCGGTCGGTCAGGGCAACGAGTCGCGCTTCATCCAGATCCGGATGCGCCGTGCCGGTGAGATTCGCGCGATCCTGATGGATTCGGCGTGGGCCGTCGATCCCGCCGTGGTGGGACGGATGCAGGATCTGATCGGCTACTTCGACGGGCCGGTGGCGTTGGTGCCGTTGGAGGTGCCCGCCGTCGGTGGCCTGGATCGCGCGCTGCTGGTGGACATGGCGATGGAAGGCCTGCGCGCCGAACTGGACGAGTACGCCGATTTCTGCAGGTATCGCGCCGCCGAAGCCCAGAGGCTCGGGGTTTCCGTCGCCCTGGTGGACATTGATCGCGAACGCTGGTCGCTCGAGCGCAGTGAAGAACTGCGTCTCGAACGCCTGGTCCGCCGTGGCGGCAGTGGCTACGCAAAGGGTGGCCACGCCGAGGTGTTCCACGTGAGTTGACCCACTGCGGCCGGAGGCCGCCTTGAGGGGAAAGATCCTTGCAATCGCACGGCACAAGGACACGCCGGCGCCGACAACCAGCAAGCGGCCGGTCCCGGGAAGGGGCTGCCCCGCAGGAGGTGGAATCATGACACGCACGATGATCGCAGTTGCGGTGTGCACAACCATGGGACTGGCGCTCAGCCAGGTTGCCATCGGCCAGCAGGCCCCTTCGTCGGCATCCGCGGCTGCCACGTTCGACCAGCAGGTCATGCAGCAGGGACCGACGACCGATCGTCCTGGCTACATTGTGCGCAAGGACCCGGTGGCACCCAGGCACGCGGCCGCGCCCACGGATCCGAGGCTGCTGCGTCCACTGACGCAGCGTGAAATGGGGATGCTCTACAACGCCTGCATTGCCTACCCGGAATGCAAGACGGCGTACGCCCAGGCTTACGAGCACAACCAGGCACTGCTGCGCGCCAGAAAGGCCCAAGGGGAAGGTGGGCATTGAGCCACGCGGCCGCGTGTCCGGTTCCGCCGCGATGGGGCCGGACGTGGCTTCGCGGTATGGGATTGGACGGCCCCGGGGGCGGCGGGGCCGGCATGCACGACGGCTCTTGTTTCTGGAATGTCAGGCATGCATTGCGCAGGGGGTCTTTCATGCATAATGCCGCCGCAACAGGCGCGCGCAGCGCGCCTGCCGGTGTCGTGAGGCAGCGGATGATGGGGCGATTCGAGACTACGCGTTGGAGCGTGGTGTTGCGTGCCCGCGGTGAGGCCGGCGAAGCGCGCGCAGCCCTGGAACAGTTGTGCCGCACCTATCGGCCGCCGGTACTGGCGTTCGTGCTGCGTCGCGGTTATGCCGCCGATGCCGCGGAGGATCTCACCCAGGCTTTCTTCGCACGGTTCCTGGAGCGCGCGTGGTACTCCGCGGCGGATCCGCAACGCGGGCGTTTCCGTTCCTTTCTGTTGACTGCGCTGAAGCGTTTCCTGATCGATTCCGACGCCGAAGCCGCGACCTTGAAACGCGGTGGCGGCGTGCGCTTCGAGTTGCTCGACGATGACACCGGCTGTGCGGGCGCGAATGACGAAGCCCCGGACGCGGTTTTCGAACGCGAATGGGCGCACGCGGTGCTGAAAGCCGCATTCGCGCGCTTGCGCGTCGAAGCGGAGCAGGCCGGGAAACTCGAGTTGTTCCAGCGCCTCGCCGAATTCCTGGTCGAGCGGCCGGACGAGGCCGAATACGCCCGTGCAGCCGAGGATCTGCGTTTGCGCCGCAACACCCTGGCGGTCGCGGTGCACCGCCTGCGCCACCGCCTGCGCGATCTGGTGCGCGAAGAACTGATGGAAACCACATCGAACCGGATGGAACTGGAGGAAGAGCTGCGGACGTTGCGCGGATCGATGCGGCCACTCACGTGATGACCGTTCTGTAATCGTCGCAGTCGTTCCCCGAATGGTTGACCGATCCATCAAATGATTTCAAGACCATGAACCCAGCCGCAGACCATTCCCTCACGGACTTCACCCGGACCCGCTGGTCGATGGTGCGCCAGGCGCAAGGCACGTCCGCGCCGGATGCGCGCCACGCACTCGCGGAACTGGCGTTGCGCTACTGGTATCCGGTGTACGCCTACGTGCGTCGTTGCGGCCACTCGCAGGAGATCGCCCAGGACATCACCCAGGCCTTCCTGCAGCAAGTCGCGGACGACCTGCGCTTGAACAAGGCGCAGCCGCCGGGCAAGTTTCGCGACTGGCTGCTGGCCAAGCTCAACGGATTCCTCGCCGGTGAATGGCGCGAGCTTGCCGAGGGCGGCCAGGTGCCTGGCGCTCCGCCACTGCCGGAACTGGAGTCGCGCAACCGCGGCGAGCACGAGCAGGACGAAACGCCTGAACTGGCCTACCGGCGCAGCTTCGCGCTGGAGGTGTTGACGCGTGGCTTGAAGCGCCTGCGCGAGGAGGCCGGCCAAGCCGGACACCTGGACATGTGCGAGGCGCTGGAACCCTTCCTGACGCGAGACCCGCTGCCGGGGCAGTACGACGAGACGGCCCGCAAACTCGGGGTGCGCCCGCTGGCGCTGGTGTTGGCCTTGAAGCGGCTGCGCCAGCGCTTCCGCGAACTGGTGCGCGCGGAACTGGCCGACACCGTGGCATCGGCCGATGAACTGATTGCCGAACAGGAAGCATTGCTCACCGCGCTGGACCGCGGAGCCCGGCCGTGAACGCGCATCAGCCGCTGCCGGACAAGGATTTTCCGGCTGACGTCACCGACAATCCGTTGGGTCGTGCGCGTGGCCTTGCGGAACTGGCTTTCGGCAGTTTCAGCCGCGCCAGCGGGTTCGCCCAGGGACGTCACCTCGCGCTGCTTTCAACGGAAACCCTCGAGCTGGATCTGAACGATCCGGCGCAGCGGCAGTTCGGCGACTACGAATTGCTGGAGATCCTCGGCGAAGGCGGCATGGGCGTGGTCTACCGCGCACGCCAGGGTTCCCTCGACCGCGAGGTCGCGGTGAAATTGCTGTCGGCCGGTCCCTGGGCGTCGAAGGACTTCGTCGCGCGCTTCGAACGCGAGGCGCAGAACGCCGCGCGCATGCAACATCCCAACATCGTCACCGTGTACGAAGTCGGCAGTTCCGAGGGACTGCACTACTTCAGCATGCGGCTGGTGCGCGGCGAGAGTCTGTCGGCAAAGCTGCGGCGCGGCGAACGTTTCGCCCCGAAAGCCGCGGCCGCGCTCATGCGTACCGTTGCCGAAGCGGTCGATTACGCACACAACCTGGGCGTGCTGCATCTTGATTTGAAACCGGCCAACGTATTGCTGGACGAAACGGGCGCGCCCTACGTCGCCGACTTCGGCCTGGCGCGTCGGCTGGAAAATGCGCTGGCGATCGAGAACGACGAGGTCTCCGGCACGCCGGCGTACATGGCGCCCGAGCAGGCGCAGGTGCGCGCCAGCAAATTGACCCGCACCACCGACATCTGGGGGCTGGGCGCGATCCTCTACGAACTGTTGACCGGGCAACCGCCGTTCCGTGCCGAGACCGCGCAGGACACGGTAAAGCTGGTGCTGGAAGGCCAGGTGCGGGCGCCGCGCCGTGCGCAACCGGACCTGCCGCTGGATCTGGAAGCGATCGTGCTGCGCTGCCTCAGCCGTGATCCGCGTGAGCGTTATTCGTCGGCCCGCGCGCTGGCCGACGACCTCGCGCGTTTCGTCGACGGACGCCCGGTGCAGGCGCGGCCGTTGAACGGGATGCAGCAGCTGGTGCGCTGGGCGCGGCGCGAGCCGAAATTTGCCGCGAGCATCGCTGCCGTGATCGTGGCGCTGGTCGTCGGATTGCTGGCTACGTCCGTGCAATGGCGGCATGCCAGAAAGAACGCGGTACTGGCGCAGAACAATGCGGATATTGCCCAGCACACGTTGTG
>JAGWZT010000233.1 GCA_018971925.1 Lysobacteraceae bacterium
ACCAGCCGCTTGCTGTTGTGGCCGTACGCGGACAGGAAGGTGTCGTTGTGCTTGATGATGATCAGTTCGCCGTAGCCGATCAGACCGTTGCCGCTGTACACCACGGTACCCGACGCGGCCGCGCGCACCGGGTCGCCCATGTTGCCCGCGATGTTGAGTCCTGCTCCGTCGCCGCCACCGCCAGCCTGGAATCCGCCGATGACCTTGCCGCTCGCCGGCCACTGCCAGGTGATGCCGCCCGCGCTGCGGGTCGCGCCCGGCGGCGGGGTCGGAGGCGCAGCCTGCGGCGCGACGACAGGCACCTGTACAGGCGGCGGCGTGACACTCGCAATCGGTGCGGCCACGGATGATGCCGGCGCCGCCGCAGTCGATCCCGATTCCGCGGGCGCGACACCGCTTCCGGTCATGGACTGCGTGGTGACCGGGCCGAACACGGGCGCGGAAGGCTGTGCCGTGGCGGGCGCTGGCGTCACGGGTTGCGGAGCAGTCGGAACAGGTGCGACGTTATTCGCCACCGCGGTACCGGCCGCGATGTTCCCGGAAGATGACGGTTTCAGCTTGAGTACCTGCCCCGGGTGGATCACGTAGGGCGGCGGAATGCCATTGAGCGCCGCCAGCTGGCGCACATCCACGCCATTGGCGAACGCGATGCTGTAAAGCGTGTCGCCATGCGCCACCGTGTAGCCGGACGCGCCGACCGTTCCGTTGGCATGGCCGCCGAGGCCGTAGGTCTGGACCCCGCCGCTGCTCGCCGCGGGTTGCGCCACCGTCGACGCGGCAGCGGGTGGGCTGCTGCCGCCAAAGGAATAGTTGGCTACCGGCGCCGGATTCGACGCGCATCCTGCCAGCAATGCGGCAGCTGCGATCACGGCGGGCCATTGTTTCGGCAATTTCAGTACGAACATGATGCGCGCAAGGATACCCGAGCCGCGGCTGCACGGGCAGTCCACCGCCGCGCGCGCACGACAGCGGGCAGCTCGGTGAAACGCACGCGGCAGAACTCAGACCGCTCGTTCGCGAAAGCGATCGGTCGCGCAGATCAGCTCGTGCGTATTGCCCGGTTCGAACGCGGAGTGGCCCGCGTCGGCCACGATGCGCAGGTCGGCTCCCGGCCATGCGCGGTGCAGGTCCCACGCGCTTCGGACCGGACACACCACGTCGTAGCGGCCCTGCACGATCACCGCGGGAATGCCCTGCAGACGATGGGCGTCGCGCAACAACTGGTCGTCGTGATCGAAGAAGCCGCGATTCACGAAGTAGTGGTTCTCGATGCCCGCGAAGGCCAGCGCGAATTCGTCGCCGGCACTGGCGGCGATGTAACCATCGTTCTGGAACAGGAAGCTCGTCGACGCTTCCCACACCGACCAGGCGCGGGCGGCAGCCAGGCGCGTCGGGGTATCCGCGGAGGTCAGGCGCTTGTGGTACGCCATGATCAGATCGCCGTGCTCGGCTTCCGGAATCGCCGCGAGGTATTTTTCCCACGCGTCCGGATACAGCATGTCGCAGCCCTTCTGGTAGAACCACTCCAGCTCCGCGCGCCGCAACATGAAGATGCCGCGCAGCACCAGCTCGGTCGCGCGTTCGGGATGTGTTTCCGCGTAAGCCAGCGCCAGCGTGGAGCCCCACGAACCGCCGAACACCTGCCAGCGTTCGATGCGCAGGTGCTCGCGCAGGCGCTCGATGTCGGCGACCAGGTCCCAGGTGGTGTTCCCGCGCAGTTCCGCGTGCGGCGTCGAGCGCCCGCAACCACGCTGGTCGAACAGCACGATGCGGTACAACCTGGGATCGAAGAACCTGCGGCACTTGGCGTTGCAGCCCGCACCGGGACCACCGTGCAGGAACACCGCCGGCTTGCCGTGCGGATTGCCGCACTGTTCGTAATACAGCGTGTGCAGATCCGACACCCGCAACAAACCGCTGTCGAACGGTTCGACCTCGGGGTAGAGCCCCCGGCGGTTGCTGGGCATGTCCATTCGCGGCATTTCGCTGGAAGATTGAACCCCGTTAGCCTAGCACCTCACTCCGCGAACGCGCCGGCCCCATGAAGACCTCGTTCCCCAAGAAGGACATCAAGATCGTGTTGCTGGAGGGCATCCATCCGAGTGCGGTGGAAGCCTTCCACGCCGCCGGTTACAGCCACATCGAGCATCACGAAAAAGCACTGCCGCGCGCCGAACTGTTCAAGGCGATCACCGACGCGCACATCGTCGGACTGCGCTCGCGCACACAGATGGACGCCGAAGCCATCGCGCATACACGGCGGCTTCTCGCGGTCGGATGCTTCTGCATCGGCACCAACCAGGTGGACCTGCGCCAGACACGCGAGTTGGGCGTGCCGGTGTTCAACGCGCCCTATTCGAACACCCGCAGCGTCGCCGAGCTGGTGATCGCCGAGGCCATCCTGCTGATGCGCCGTGTACCGGAACGCAACGCCGAATGCCATCGCGGTGGCTGGGCGAAATCCGCCGAAGGCAGCTTCGAAGTGCGCGGCAAGACACTGGGCATCGTTGGCTATGGCCATATCGGCACGCAGGTCGGCGTGCTGGCCGAATCGCTGGGCATGCACGTGCTGTTCCACGACGTCGAGGCCAAGCTCGCGCTTGGCAACGCAGCACCGGCGCGCGACCTCGACGACCTGCTGGCGCGCTGCGACATCGTGACGCTGCACGTGCCACAAACCCCTGAGACGGCGGGCATGATCGGCGCCGCGGAGATCGCCCGCATGCGCCGCGGCGCGATGCTGATCAACGCCTCGCGCGGCAACGTGGTGGACATCGAGGCACTGGCTGCGGCTTTGCGTGACCACCACCTCGCCGGCGCGGCCGTGGACGTTTTCCCGAAGGAGCCCAAAGGCCACGACGAGGAATTCCGGTCGCCTTTGCGCGAATTCGACAACGTGCTGCTGACCCCGCACGTCGGCGGCAGCACGCAGGAAGCGCAGCTCAACATCGGTACCGAAGTGGCGTCCAAGCTGGTGCGTTACAGCGACAACGGATCGACGCTTTCGGCGGTGAATTTTCCCGAGGTCAACCTGCCGGAACACGCCGGCAGCCGCCGTCTGTTGCACATCCACCACAACGTACCCGGCGTGCTGTCGCGCATCAACGAAGTGTTCTCGCAGGGTGGCGTCAACATCAACGGCCAGCACCTGCAGACCGACGGCGACCTCGGCTACGTGGTGATCGACGTGTCGGCACCGGTCGCCCAATCGGAAACGTTGCGCGAACAACTCGCGGCGATTCCGGGAACCGTCCGGACGCGGTTGCTCTACTGACCGGAATACTCGACGCGCACACGTTTCGATCGTCGCGGGGCTGAACGACGTCCATGTCTGTTTCCGTCCGCCTCCCGGGCGGCCGGGTGACTTTCCCTTGGCTACCAGGAGAAAGTCACCACTCGCGCGTCGGAACGCGCGCGAACACGCCCGTCGCTTTCAGGTTCCGGCAAGACGAGCGCCTTACTTCGCCGGCACGCTTACCGCGATGAACAGGTTCTGGCCCTGGTGCGAAACCAGCAGCAGCACCGTGTCGCCCGGTTTCAAGCTGGCGGTATCGCGGCGGAACCCGGCAACGTTGTTCACCGGCTGGTTGCCGACGCGCAGGATCACGTCGCCCGGTTGCAGGTTGGCCTGTGCGGCCGGCCCTTCCACATCGGTGATCACGACACCACCCTTGCCGTTGTAGCCGAGCTGCTGGCGGATGCTGGACGTGATGTCCTGCACCTTGAGGCCCAGCAGGCTGCTGCCACTGGCGGCTGCCGGCGCATTGGCGAGGTATTGCTGCGACAGGCCATTGCGCGGCATCTCGCCGACCTTGACCTTGATGGTCACCGGCTTGCCGTTGCGCAGGATGGCCACGTTCGCATCTGTACCCGGCGTGGTCATCGCGACCAGCGGCGGCAATTCGGACGAATCGTAAACCTTGTGACCGTCGAATGCGGTGATGACGTCGCCCACTTTCATGCCGGCCTTCTCCGCGGGACTGCCGGGCTGGACCTGCGCCACCAGCGCGCCTTGCGCACCGTTCAGGCCTTGGGCCTTCGCTATCGTGTCGGTGATGTTCTGGACGGAAACGCCGAGCATCCCGCGCCTGACGTAACCCTTCGTCTTGAGCTGGTGCGCCGCGTTCATCGCCAGGTTGATCGGGATCGAGAACGACAGGCCCATCGCGCCGCCGTCGGTCGAGAAGATCTGCGAGTTGATGCCGACCAC
>JAGWZT010000234.1 GCA_018971925.1 Lysobacteraceae bacterium
AACCAGGCGATTTTCCTCCGCGATTGGTTCCAGGTCGCGCAGGAGCTGCACATCGACTATTACGTCATGGAAGCCATCGACCAGCCTTGGAAGGAAGGTTTGGGCGAGGGCCGCACAGGCGCCTACTGGGGCGTCTTCAATGCCGACCGCCAGCTCAAGTTCCCGATGGCCGGATCGGTGCTGGAAGACCCGACCTGGCCCTGGAAGGCGCTGGCGTCGGGGCTGCTCGCGCTTATTCCGATGGCCTGGTTCGCCTGGCGGTTCGCGCGCTTCAAGTTGACCGGGCGTTTCGTCTTCCTCGCGCTGATCCAGTTGGCCGCCGGCCTGATCGTGTGGTCGGTAACGGTGCCGTTCCAGTTCTACCTCGACGTGGTCGACTGGGGCATGCTGATCATCCTGTTCCCGGCGCAACTCGCGATCCTCGCCATCCTTCTGATCAACGGCTTCGAGTTTGTCGAAGTGTTGTGGCGCCGGAAGTGGATTCGCCATTTCGGTTTGCTGGAGCCTGGTCCACAGGGCGATCAGCCATTCGTGTCCATCCACCTGGCTTGCTACAACGAGCCGCCGGAAATGGTGATCGCGACGCTCGAATCACTGGCGGGGCTGGACTACCGCAACTTCGAGGTGCTGGTGATCGACAACAACACCAAGCGCGAGGAAATCTGGAAGCCAGTCGAGCGGCGCTGCGCGGAGCTCGGCGAGCGCTTCCGCTTCTTCCACCTCGACCCGTGGCCCGGCTTCAAGGCCGGCGCGCTGAACTACGGCCTGAAGCAGACCGATCCGCGCGCCGATGTCATCGCGGTGGTCGATGCCGACTACGTGGTGCGCAAGGATTGGTTGTCCGCATTGACCGGTTACTTCCACGACCGCAACATCGCGGTAGTGCAGTGTCCGCAGGCGCACCGCGACTACATGGGCAACGCCTTCCGGCGCATGACCAATTGGGAATTCGACGGGTTCTTCCGGATCGGCATGCACCACCGCAACGAGCGCAACGCGATCATCCAGCACGGCACCATGACCATGGTACGGAGGGTCGCGCTGGAAGGCACCGGCGGCTGGTCGGAATGGACGATCTGCGAAGACGCCGAGCTCGGCCTGCGCCTGATGCACGCCGGCTACGAAACCGTCTACGTGGACGAACTGATGGGCAAGGGCCTGACGCCCGCCGACTTCCGAGCGTACAAGAGCCAACGCTACCGCTGGGCTTTCGGTGCGATGCAGATTTTGAAGGGACGCTGGGGCTGGATGGTGCACAAGGGTCCGCTCACCGCCGGCCAGCGCTTCCACTTCCTCACCGGCTGGTTCTCGTGGTTCGCCGACGCCCTGCACATGGTGTTCACGCTGATGGCACTGGGTTGGACCGCGGGCATGCTGCTGGCACCGACCGTCTTCAGCCTGCCAATGCGGCTGTTCCTGATTCCGGTGATGGGCTTCTTCTTCGCCAAGGCCGTGTTCGGCATCGTGCTGTACCGCGCGCGCGTCCCGTGCGGCTGGCGCGACACGCTGATGGCCTCCATTGCCAGCATGGGCTTGTCGCACGCGATTGCGCGCGGCATCTGGATGGGCCTGATCAAGAAGAGAACCGAATTCGTGCGCACCGCGAAAAGCCGGCGCCTGTCGGGCGGCGCGGCTGGCGCGCTCGGTCCCGTGCGCGAGGAATTGCTGATGTCGATCGCGCTGATCCTCGCGATCATCGGCATGGCGATCAACTTCGGCTCGCACTACATCGAGGGCGAATTGTGGATGGTGATCCTCGGCGCGCAGGCGATCCCCTATCTGTCCGCACTCGTTGGCGCGCTGGTGGCGCACTATTCCAAGAACCGCCCGGTTGCGGCAACGCAGGTTATCCCTGCACCAACCCACGCATCGGCGACACACGCGCCCGAAACGGTCGAGGCGCAAACTGCCGCCACCTGAAGGACCGACGTGCACGCGCGACGACCATGCACACCGACCCGAGCGCCCTGGCTGATTTTTGTAGCGCGTACGTGTGGACTGATCGCGCGACTCTCCCGATCTTTTTGCGTACGACAACAGCCATTCATGGCCTGCTTCGGTAGGGCGGGTACAACCCGCCTTCGAGCTGCCATTTGGCGGGATTCGCTGCGCTGCTCCCGCCCTACACTCTGCTTCATGTCCCAGCGCGTGCAAGATTCGCGCCGCAAAAAAACATGGGCGTCGATGTCGCCACACCCACGCGGGTACACATTCCCAGCGCTGGCGTTGCTCGCAATCGCCATTGCACAACCCGCGCACGCCGACACCTTGAAGGTGACGATCACCGGCGTCGACAAGGACATGGCTGCCGCAGTCCGCGCGCAGCTCACCGCAAATCAATATGCGAACCGCAAGGACGTCAGCGACACCCAGGCGCGCGTGTTGGCGAACGATGCGGCGAAGCAGGCCGCCACCGCGCTGCAACCCTACGGGTACTACAACGCCCGCGCGACCAGCGACCTGCAACACGTCGGCAATGCGTGGCAGGTGCATCTGCAAGTAACGCCAGGCCCGGCCACGAAAGTCGCCATACTGGACGTGCAGGTGCCCGACGTCGCGCTGGAACTGCGGCCGGTGAAAATCGCCGTGCGCGCATTCCATCCGCGCGTGGGCGAGCCGATGGACGACACGACCTACGAGGCCGCCAAGGCCACGATCGCGAGCGCACTGCTCGAAACCGGATGGCTCGATGCCAAGGCCACCGAACACAAGGTCGAGGTGACGCGCACCGACAACCGCGCCGCGATCCACCTGCATTACGACGTGGGCGAACGCTACAAGCTCGGCGCGGTGACTTTCGAAGGTTCGCAGTTCCGGCCGGGCTTCCTGCAGCGCTATGTGCCATGGGAAGGCGGCGACTGGTATTCGCAATCGAATCTGCTCGCGTTGCAGCAGGCGCTGACCGACGCCGATTATTTTTCGATCGTGGACGTCGAACCCGAGGTCGCGAAGGCGAAGGACCACGTGGTGCCGGTGAAGGTCGAACTCGCGCCCGCCAAACGCACGGTGTACACGGCCGGCGTGTTCGTCGGCACCGATACCGGTCCCGGCGTGCGCGGCGGCATCAAGCGGCGCTGGATCAACAACCGCGGCCACACGCTGGACAACGAGGTAGTGGTCGCCGAATACCTCAAGACCGCGCAAGTCGTCTACGGCATTCCACGTCCCGGCCACGACCACGCCAGCTTCAATCTCGGCGTCGGCTACCGCGACGAGAACACCAAGACTTCGGTGTCGCGCACGTTCTCGCTCGCCGCCAATGAAACCCGCGACTGGCACGGCTGGGTGCGCACCATCGGCGTGCACCTGCTCTCCGGTACCTTCACGGTCGGCAATTCCGGCAACAACGTGAACATCCCCGGCATCGAACGCGGCCGCAGCACGCTGATTTATCCCGAAGTCGGTTTGACCAGGAAAGTCGCCGACAACCCGTTGTTCGTGCGCAAGGGCTATTCGATCAACCTCATCGCGCGCGCGGGACCCGGCATCGATACGCGTTTTGCGCAGGCCCTCGCCGACGTCACCTGGATCAACGCCATCGGCCGCAACAATCGGCTGATCCTGCGCGGCAACGCCGGCATCACCAGCGCCGCGGATTTCAGCAAGCTGCCACCGCAACTGCGCTTCTTCGCGGGCGGCGACCGCTCGATCCGCGGTTACGCCTACCAGGCCCTCGGCCCGCGCAACAGTTACGGCCTGGTGGTCGGCGGCCAGCGTCTGCTGGTCGCAAGCGCCACCCTCGAGCACTACTTCACCCGTGACTGGGGCATGGCGGCGTTCGTGGATTCCGGCGACGCCTTCGACGGCACCGACTTCCACGCCCAAACCGGCGCCGGCATCGGCCTGCGCTGGCGCTCGCCGGTGGGCATGGTGCGCGTCGATGTCGGCGTGCCGATCAACAATCCTTACTACCACGGTGCGCAGTTGCACATTGTGATCGGACCCGACCTGTGAGCCGTGCGCGCAAATGGCTGATCGGTATCGGCGCGGCCATCGCCGTGTTGGCCGTCGTGCTTGCGGCGCTGTTGTTCTGGGTGCTGTACACGTCGTCGGGCCTGCGTTTCGCGCTGGATCGTGGCGTCACGTTGATGCACGGACAGTTCGCTTACGACAGCGCGAGCGGCACGCTTGCGGGCACCACCACGATCGACGGCCTGCGCTATCGCACCGGCGACGGCACCAAACTGACCGTCGAACACGCC
>JAGWZT010000235.1 GCA_018971925.1 Lysobacteraceae bacterium
AGCGTCGCGCCCTTGCCGCCCATTTCGGTCTTGACCCAGCCAGGGTGTGCCGTCAGCACCACGATGCCGCGGGGCGTGAGTTCCGCCGCGAGCCGCCTTACCGCCATGTTCAGCGCCGCTTTGCTCATCGCGTAGCTGATGGTACGGAAACTATTCGCCTGCGCGATCGAACCGAGTTGCGAGGTGATGCACAACACGCGCGGCTTGTTGCCCAACGCCAGCAACGGCGCCAGCGCCTGCGTGATCAACAGCGGCGCGCTGGCATTGACCGCAAAACTCTCCTCCAGGGATTCGGCCTTGACGTTGCCGAAGCGTTCGCCCGAAACCAGTACGCCCGCGTTGTTGACCAGCAGGTCGATGCGCTGCAGGTGTCTTGCCGCGGCCCGCGGCAGCGCGTCGATCGCGGCCGCATCGGTCACGTCGAGCGCATGGATCGCCAACCTGCCGCCATTCGCCGCCGCGAGCGCCTCCAGCACCTTGGCCTTTCCGGGTTCGCGGCAACACGCCAGCACGCGCGCACCGCGTTCCAGCAATTGGGTAACGAAGGCCAACCCGAGCCCGCGGTTGGCGCCGGTGATCAAGCAGCGTTGCATCATGGTTTTCCTCGACCGCAGCCAGTGTAAACCCTTGGCTTGCAGCCGTGTTTTGGGCAGATTGCTTTATCCGGCGGGCCCGGCTACGGTGCCCGGACAACTCAAATGTCCGGGGAGGACACCTCATGCGCACGCATTGGCTCGCGTGGTTCGCAGTGTTTGTTTTTGCGCTGTTCGCGGGGGTGGCACAAGCCGCCGACACAGCCAACAAGATCGACATTCCCTACACCCGCTTCACCCTGCCGAACGGCCTCACCGTGGTGGTCAGCGAAGACCACAAGGCGCCGATCGTCGCGGTCAGCGTGTGGTACCACGTCGGTTCCGCCTACGAACCCGAAGGCAAGACCGGCTTCGCGCACCTGTTCGAACACCTGATGTTCTCCGGTTCGGAGAACCACAAGGGCAGCTACTTCAAGCCCTTCGAACTGGCCGGTGCCACCGGCATGAACGGCACCACCTGGCTCGACCGCACCAACTATTTCGAAACCGTGCCGACCACCGCGCTCGACATGGCGTTGTGGATGGAATCCGACCGCATGGGGCACCTGCTCGGCGCGATCGGACAGAAGGAGCTCGACGTGCAGCGCGGCGTGGTCCAGAACGAAAAGCGCCAGGGCGAGAACCAGCCCTACGGCCGCGTGTTCGAGGACATCCAGGCCAACGCCTTCCCGGCCAACCATCCCTACCACCACGACACCATCGGCTCGATGGCGGACTTGAACGCCGCCTCGCTCGCGACCGTCAAGCAGTGGTTCAAGGATTACTACGGCGCGGCCAACACCACGCTGGTGCTGGTCGGTGACATCACGCCGGCGCAGGCCCGTGCGAAGGCCATGCAGTATTTTGGCGACATCCCGGCCGGCCCGCGCGTGCCGCGGCCACAGGCGTGGATCACCGCGCGTGACACGGCCACCCGCGGCACGATGACCGACAACGTTCCGCAAACCCGCATTTATCGCGAGTGGAACATCCCAGGCCTCGATGTCGCGGGCAATGACCGCCTGATGCTCGACCTCGCAGCGAGCGTGCTGGGCGGTAGCAAGACCTCGCGCCTGTACCAGCGGCTGGTCTATCAGGACAAGCTGGCCGATGACGTGTCGGTCAACAGCATGGCGTTCGAACTCGCCAGCATGACCGTATTGCAGGTCGACGTGAAGAAGGGCGCCGATCCTGCGAAGGTGGAAGCCGCGATCGCCGACGAATGGGCGAAATTCCTCAAGGACGGCCCGACCGCGGATGAACTCGCACGCGTCAAGACGACTTATCAGGCTTCGACCATCCGCGGCTTGGAGCAGATCGGCGGTTTCTCGGGCAAGGCGGTGACGCTGGCCGAGGGGCAGGTCTATCGCGACGATCCGGGCGCATGGAAGAAGGATTACGACGTAACCATGGCCGCGACGCCGGCCGAGGTGAAAGCGGCCGCCGACAATTGGCTGTCGAAGGGCGACTACACGCTCACCGTCGTGCCGGGCAAGGTCGAGGAAACCGACATGGCGACCGCCGCCGGACGTGCCGCGATCCCGGGCCGCCCCGCCGACAAGTTGTCGCCCGCGGGCGACTTCAAGGCCACCCGGAGCGATGTCGACCGCAGCAAGGGCGTGCCGGTCGTCAGTACGTTCCCCGACCTCACCTTCCCGAAACTGCAGCACGGCAAGCTCGCGAATGGCATCGAAGTGGTGCTGGCCGAGCGCCATTCGATTCCGGTGGTGCAGGTGCAAGCCTTGTTCGACGCGGGTTACGCCGCCGACCAGGGGGGCAAGCTCGGCACCTCCAGCTTCACGATGAGCATGCTGGACGAAGGCACCAAAGACCTGGACTCTGTCGAGATCTCCAAGCGCCGACAGCGGCTGGGTGCCCAGATCTCGAGTGGTTGCG
Source organism: Lysobacteraceae bacterium (assembly GCA_018971925.1). Taxonomy (GTDB): domain Bacteria; phylum Pseudomonadota; class Gammaproteobacteria; order Xanthomonadales; family Rhodanobacteraceae; genus 66-474. Next base: position 2,469 of record JAGWZT010000235.1, read on the forward strand.
ACCTTGATACCTGCACGGTGTGGATGAGCGCGCTGGATGCGCACCTCGCCGATTCCCTCGCGTTGTACGCCGACATCGTGCGCAATCCCGCGTTCCGCGACGCCGACGTCGCGCGCGTGCGCAGTCAGGCGCTCGCGGGCATCGAGCAGGAAAAGAGCCAGCCGACTTCGGTGGCGCTGCGGCTCCTGCCGCCGATCCTGTTCGGCAAGGGCAACGCCTACGCGATTCCGTTCACCGGCTCGGGCACCGAGGCTTCGATCAAGGCGTTGACCACGGATGACATGCGTGGATTCACGCACGACTACATCCGTCCCGACAACATGAAGATCCTCGTGGCCGGCGACACCACGCTGGACAAGATCATCCCGCAACTGGAGAAAGTGTTCGGCGACTGGAAGGCACCGGCCACCAAGGTGCCGGCCAAGAACCTCGCCAGGGTCGACTACCCGTCGGCGCCTGCGGTGTACCTGGTCAATCGTCCGGGCGCGCAGCAGTCGGTAATCATCGCGGGCCTGGTCGCGCCTTCCACCAAGGCGCCGAACAACCTCGAGATCGGCACCATGAACGGCGTGTTCGGGGGCACCTTCTCGTCGCGCCTCAACATGAATCTGCGTGAGGACAAGCACTGGGCCTACGGTGCCGGCAGCTTCCTGCCGAACGCGATCGGCCAGCGTCCGTTCCTGATGTATGCGCCGGTGCAGACCGACAAGACCGCACCCTCCGCCGAGGAAATGCTGAAGGAAGCGCGTGCGGTGGTCGGCGACAAGCCGCTGACCGACGCCGAGATCGCCAAGATCAAGGACAACGACGTGCGCAAGATGCCGGGCCAGTACGAAACCGCGCAGGCGGTGCTGTCCGCGGTCTCGGGCATCGTCAAGTACGACCGTCCCGATGACTACGTGCAGACCCTGAAGGCGCGCATCGAGGCACAGAAGGATGCCGACATCGAAGCCGCCGCCAGAGAAGTGATCCACCCTGGCAAGCTGACTTGGGTGATCGTGGGCGATCTTTCCAAGATCGAACCGTCGGTGCGTGCGCTCAACCTGGGCGAGGTACACGTGATCGATGCGGACGGCAACCCTGTGAATCCCTGAATGACCTGCTGCGCTCGGCATCTCGCGCGCCGGCAGTTCTTCAAGAGTTCACGACTCGACCGCACCAACCAGTCCCTCTCCCCGCAAGCGGGGAGAGGGTGGCCGCAGGCCTGGTGAGGAGCGCGTTTCCGCAGAAGGATTCACGCCCCTGCGCTACCATGCACGCATGAGCGAATGGAATACTCCCGGCACCACCACCCACTTCGGCTACCGCGAAGTGCCGGTGGCCGAAAAACAGAAACTGGTCGGCGCGGTGTTCTCCTCCGTCGCCGGCAAGTACGACGTGATGAACGACCTGATGTCGTTCGGCGTCCATCGTTTGTGGAAACGACATTTCGTCGCGACGTCCGGTATCCGCAAGGGCGATCGCGTACTCGACCTTGCCGGTGGCACCGGCGACATCGCGGCGCTGTTGCTTCCGCGCGTGGGCGACAAGGGCGAGGTCGTCGTCGCCGACATCAATGCGGAAATGTTGCGCGTGGGTCGCGACCGGTTGCTGGATCGCGGCCTGCTGCAGGGCTTGCGCTGGGCGCAAATCGACGCCGAAGCATTGCCTTTCCCGGACGCATCGTTCGACGCGGTCACCATCGCGTTCGGCCTGCGCAACGTCACCGACAAGGACGCC
>JAGWZT010000236.1 GCA_018971925.1 Lysobacteraceae bacterium
GCCCGTGTGGATGGCGAAGGACGGCTTGCGCGGCAGCGCGTTCACCGCGTCGATGCTGCGGTTCAAGGTGCCGACGACGTCGGGATTGGCGTCCTTGTTGAAGCCGATATGGCTGTCGCTGATCTGCACGAAGCTGAAGGTGGCGTCCGCCGCGGCGGCGTCCTTGGCGAGCATTCCCGCATGCGCGATGCCGCCCTTCATCAGCCACAGGGTGCCGGCGCCGGCCCAGGCCATGCATTCAAGGAAGCGCCGGCGTCCCGGCTGCATGTGGTCACGATCGTCGTTCATGGATATGTACCTTCGTTGGAAACGGATTCGAAAGGGCGCGCACGCTGCTCCCTTCCAAGCGTCATACCGTCCTGCCGGGGCGCTTATTCCCGCGGGCAGGCGCCGGGAATAAATTCGTGCGTCGACCGGTCTCTCCATGATGGAGACGAGTGGTGCCTGTGCGACATGGCGGCGCGGATATGACGACATGAGCGGCGGCACCACCTTCGAAAGCGAAATCATGCGGCATCTGGATGCCGCGCATAACCTTGCGCGCTGGTTGGCGCGCAACGATCAGGATGCCGAGGACGTGGTACAGGAAGCCGTGTTGCGCGCCTATCGTTTCTTCGGCGGCTTTCGCGGTGGCGACGCCAGGGTCTGGCTGCTCGCGATCGTGCGCAATACGTTCTACACGCAGCGCTCGCAGTCGCCTGCCGTGGGCAGCGTCGACGAGTTCGACGAGGCGATCCACGGCGGCGAGGACGGTGATGATCCGCAGTCGGTGCTGCTGCGCGCGGCGGACGCGCAAAGCCTGCATGCGGCGCTGGAACGGCTGACGCCGGAATTTCGCGAGGTGCTGGTGTTGCGCGAGCTGGAGGAGTGCTCCTACAAGGAAATCGCGTCGATCACGCGCTTGAAGATCGGCACCGTGATGTCGCGGCTGGCGCGCGCGCGGGCGCGGCTGGAGCGCGAACTGACGGCGGCCGCGGGAGGCACGACATGAATTGCCGGGACGCGCGCTTGCTGCTGCACGCGTGGCTCGACGACGAGCTGGACGCGGCCGACAGCTTGGCGTTGACGCGGCATCTGGCCGATTGCGCGGACTGCACGCAACGCGTCCGCGTGCATGTGCAACTGCGCGACGCCCTGCGCAAGGCGGAGCTGTATCGTCCGGCGTCGACCAAGCTGCGCGAACGCATCGCTGCGCAGCTGCCGCGACCTGCGGGCTTGGCGCGCGCCGCCGTGGCGGCACGCTCGCCACGATCCGGTTGGCGTTTCGCCGTGGCCGCGCTGGCGGCGTTGTTCGTGATTGCCGCGTCGTTCGCCGGCTGGCAGACCCTGCAACTGAGGCGACAGGACAGCAATGCGCTGATTGCCGCGGCGGTGTCCGACCACGTGCGTTCGTTGCTGCCCGGACACCTGATCGACGTGCGCACTTCCGACCAGCACACGGTGAAGCCGTGGTTCGACGGCCGCGTGGATTTCTCGCCGCAGGTGAAGGATCTCTCGGCGCAGGGTTTCGAGCTGGTCGGCGGGCGACTCGATGTGCTCGATGGCAGGCAGGTGGCCGCGCTGGTGTATCGGCGCCACCTGCACATGATCAACGTGTTCCAGTGGCCGGGCGGTGCCGCGATCGCCGGGTCGGCACATACCCGCGATGGTTATCGCGTGCTGCAATGGAACCAGGATGGGCTGCATTTCGTCGCGGTGTCCAGTGTCGCCGAGGGCGACTTGCAGGCCTTCATGCGAGCCTTCCGCGGCACGCCCGCACCCGCCGGTGAATCGACGCATTGATTGCAGCCGTGCGGCCGTGACGGACGGTGCTATCGTTTGACGGTCTGCGAGATCGTCCACGACACCTGCGTCCGCCATGAGCGAAGCCACCGCCACCGTCTTCAACCGCAATGTCACGGCCACTCGTCCGGGCGTCCGTACCGGCGCCGAGCCGCCGGTGAAGCACATCGTCGTGGTCGGCGGCGGTACTGCCGGCTGGATGACCGCGCTGCTGCTGGCCAACTCCGCGTACGGCGAGCGCCTCAGGATCACGGTGCTGGAATCGCCGCAGGTCGGCGTGATCGGGGTCGGCGAAGGTTCCACGCCGTGGCTGCGCGGGTTCTTCGAGGGCCTCGGCATCGAGGAATCCGAGTGGATGCCGGAATGCCATGCGACCTACAAGGCCGGCATCACGTTCGATGGCTGGTCCACGCGGCCGGGCTACGAAAGCTATTTCCACGCCTTCGCGTCGATGCTCGACAACATGACGATGGCGCCGTTCATCGACAACGTGCACGCACGGCTGGATCGCGCCGACGTGCATGCGCACCCGAACCGGTTTTTCATTTCGGCACGGCTGGCGCGCGAGTGCAAGGCGCCGCGCCCGCAGGCCAGCTTTCCTTTCGACGTGTGGTACGGCTTCCACTTCGATTCGGTGTTGCTGGGGAAATTCCTGCAGAAGAAGGCCGTCGAACGCGGCGTGCGGCACGTCGCCGGGCACGTCACCGACGTGCGGTTGGCGGAATCCGGCGACATCGCGTCACTCGCGCTCAAGGATGGCGGCACGCTGGGCGGAGACTTCTATGTCGATTGCACGGGCTTTGCCTCGCTACTGATCGGCAAGGCGCTGGGTACGCCGTTCGTGTCGTTCAAGGACAACCTGTTCAACGATGCCGCGGTGGCCATCCAGGCGCCGCACGACGGTGCGATCATGCCGCAGACGGTTTCCACGGCGCTGGGCCACGGCTGGGTGTGGAAGATTCCGCTGACCACGCGTTACGGCTACGGCTACGTGTACAGCACGGATTTCTGTTCGCCGGAAAACGCGGAGAAAGCGTTACGCGAACACCTTGGTTTGCTGGATGCCGGCATCCCGGCGCGACATTTGAAATTCCGGCCCGGCCGCGTGGCCGAACCGTGGCGCCGCAATTGCGTCGCCAACGGCTTGGCGCAGAGCTTCATCGAGCCGCTGGAAGCCACCACGCTGTTGTTCGTGCAGCGCAGCGCCGAGATGCTGGTGGCCGCGCTGGAGAAGGGTGATATCGGCGAAGCTGCGCGCAGGCAATTCAATGAAACCTTGAATGGTCGCGTCGAGGGTACGCGTGATTACATCGTCACCCACTTCAAGACCAACACGCGCAGCGATACCGACTACTGGCGTGCCAACGCCGCCAACACGCACCTTTCCGAACCCTTGCAGCAATTGCTGCGCACGTGGCTGGCCAGCCGCCCGATCAGCGCGGGTATCGCCAAGGGCACGTTCGGCCGCGGCTACCCGATCATGTCGTGGTACAGCATGCTGGCGGGAGTCGGCCTGTTTCCCGACGATCGCGAGACGCGCCCGCCGACTCCGCAGGAAGCGAAATACGACATGGCCGAGATCGACACGCTGCTGGATCGCAGCGCCATGAACTTCCCGGATCATCGCGCGTTCCTGGGCGCGATCCCGCCCAAGCCGAAGTCGTCTTCGCTGCAGGTGTATTTCTGGTAGCCGAACGTCCGGCCGCGTAACCACGGGGACGGTGTTATCGTTCGTGTCTGCACTTTCTCCTTGCCGGGGCCCGTCCATGCGATTGTTGCCGAGTTCCGTTCGCCTGTTGTGCCTGACCGCGCTGCTGGCCTTCGCCTGCGCGCCCGCGTTCGCGAAGAGCCTGCCCCCGATCCCATCGGGGGACGCACTGCCCGCCGACCTTTCCGCGAAAATCGACAGGATCGCCAACGACGCGCTGGCGAAGTCGGGCGTGCCCAGCGCCTCGATCGCGGTGGTGCGCGACGGCAAGCTCGTCTACGCGAAAGCCTATGGTGATGCGCGGCTCGATCCGAAAACACCCGCCACGCCGACTATGCGCTACAGCATCGGTTCGATCAGCAAGGAGTTCACCGCGGCGGCGATCCTGATGCTGCAGCAGCAAGGCCGCTTGAACCTCGACGACAGGATCGCGAAGTTCTTTCCGGCGCTCACCGACGCCGGCCACATCACGCTCCGGCAGATCCTCTCGCACACTTCCGGCTACCAGGATTATTGGCCGCAGGATTACCTGATGCCGCCGATGAAGCTGCCGACCACGCCGGCGCACATCATGGACGGCTGGGCGAAGAAGCCGCTGGATTTCGCGCCGGGTTCGCAATGGCAGTACAGCAACACCGGTTACGTGATCGCGGGTGCGATCGTGCAGAAGCTGACC
>JAGWZT010000237.1 GCA_018971925.1 Lysobacteraceae bacterium
TGAACGCATCGAGTTTGGCGCAGGCCGCGTCGATCGCGGCAATCGCCGGATACGGCGACAATGGCACCTCGAAGCGGCGCGCGTTGTAAACCTGCGGAATCAGGCAGCAATCCGCGAGCGTCGGGGTATCGCCCTCGCAGAACTTGCCCGTGTGTCCACCGTCCGCCAGCACGGCTTCGATCGCGTCGAAACCCACCTTGATCCAGTGCTTCGACCACGCGGTCTTCTGTTCGTCGTTCGCGCCGAGTTCGCGTTGCAGGTACTGCAAGACGCGCAAATTGCCGAGCGGGTGGACGTCGCAAGCCACCATCTGCGCCAGTCCACGCACCCGTGCGCATGCCAGCGCCGCGCGCGGCAGCAGGCGCGGGGTGTCGGGATAGGCTTCTTCCAGGTATTCGATGATGGCCATCGACTCGCGCAGCACATGACCGCCGTCCACCAGCACCGGTATCAGTTGTTGCGGGTTCAACTTGCGATAGTCGTCGTGGTGCTGTTCACCGCCGTCGCGCACCAGGTGCACGGGCGCGATCGCGTAATCCATGCCTTTCAGGTTCAGTGCGATGCGCACCCGGTACGCCGCGCTGGATCGCCAATAGCTGTAGAGCATTCGTTCGGTCGGCATGCCGGCTCCATTTCAATTCCGTTCGCGCTGAGCGTAGCTCGCTCAGCGAGCGAAGTCGAAGCGCGTGTCCTTCGACTTCGCGGCCAGCGGCCGCTACGCTCAGGACAAACGGTAAAATGATCGCTCTTTGGCGCAACGAGGTAGGTATGGCCCTTCTTCGGATGAGTGATCTGAGTCTGCACGGCAAGCGCGTCTTGATCCGCGAAGACCTGAACGTGCCGATCCACGATGGGCGCATCACTTCCACGCAACGCCTCGACGCCGCGCTGCCGACGATCCGCGCCGCGCGCGATGCCGGTGCCGCGGTGCTGGTGATGTCGCACCTGGGCCGCCCCAAGGAAGGCGTGTTCGACGAAGCGCAATCGCTGGCGCCGGTGGTTAATTGGTTGTCGGAGCAACTGAGCGCACCGGTGCGGTTGGAACGCGATTACCTCGACGGCGTCGAAGCCAAAGAGCGCGAGGTGGTGGTGCTTGAAAACTGCCGCATGAACGTGGGCGAGAAGTCCGATGACGAAGCACTGGCGAAAAAATACGCCGCGCTGTGCGACGTATTCGTCATGGATGCGTTCGGTACCGCGCATCGCGCGCAAGCCTCCACCCACGGCGTCGCGAAGTTCGCGAAGGTCGCGTGCGCGGGTCCGTTGCTGGCGGCGGAACTGGATGCGCTGGGCAAGGCACTGCATGATCCCGCGCGGCCGCTGCTGGCGATCGTCGCGGGTTCCAAGGTCTCGACCAAACTCGACCTGCTGCAAAACCTGGTCGAAAAAGTCGACCAGTTGATCGTGGGTGGCGGCATCGCCAACACCTTCATCGCCGCCGCGGGCTACAACATCGGCAAGTCGCTGGCGGAGCCCGACCTGATGGACGCGGCAGGCAAGGTGATCGCGACGGCTTCGGCGCGCGGCGCCGACGTGCCGATCCCGACCGACGTGGTGGTGGCAGCGAAGTTCGCGGCCGACGCGCCTGCGACGATCAAGGCCGTGGATCAGGTCGGCGACGACGAGATGATCCTCGACATCGGTCCCGACACCGCGAAGCGTTATGCGGCGATGATCGCCCAAGCCGGCACCGTGGTGTGGAACGGTCCGGTCGGCGTGTTCGAATTCGACGCGTTCGGACACGGCACCGAAACGGTGGCGCACGCGATCGCGGATTCGAACGCCTTTTCGATCGCGGGCGGCGGCGACACGCTCGCAGCGGTCGACAAATACGGTATCGCCGACATGGTGTCGTACATCTCCACCGGCGGCGGCGCGTTCCTCGAATTCCTCGAAGGCAAGACGCTGCCTGCGGTCGCGATCCTGGAAAGCCGCGGCCGGGACGCCTGATAACCTGCTTGCCGGAGGTGCTGGCATGAACGTTTCGAAGGTTTCCAAACGTCTGGCGTCGTGCCTCGCGTCATGGGCGCTGCTTATCGTCACGCCCCTTGCGGCGACGGCACCCGCGCCGCAAGTCGTGCATCTCAAGGTCGACACGACCGCGCACGGCACGCCGTTCCCGCATTTCTGGGAGCAGATGTTCGGCTCCGGCCGCGCGGTGCTGTCGCTGCGCGATGACTATCGCGGCGACCTCGACGCCGTGCATCGCGCCACGGGATTCGAATACGTGCGCTTCCACGGCATCTTCGATGACGACGTGGGGCTGGTGCAGCGTGACAAGGACGGCAAGGTCACCTGGAACTTTTCGTACATCGACCAGATTTACGACGGCCTGCTCGCGCGCGGGGTCAAGCCGTTCGTCGAGATGGGCTTCATGCCGGAAGCGCTGAGTTCCGATCCTTCTAGGCACCACAGCTTCTGGTATCACCCCAACGTGATGCCGCCGAAAAGCTACGCGGAGTGGGACGCGATGATCCGCGCGTTCGCGCAGCACCTGGTCGCACGCTACGGAATCGACGAGGTGGCAAGCTGGTATTTCGAGGTCTGGAATGAACCCAACCTCGACTTCTGGGGTGGCGATCCGAAACAATCAACGTATTTCACCTTGTACGACCACACCGCCCGCACGCTGAAGGCTGTGAACCCGCGCCTGCGCGTGGGCGGCCCGGCCACTGCGCAGGCGGCATGGGTGACCGCCTTCCTGGACCACGCCCACAAGGACCACGTGCCGGTCGACTTCGTCTCCAGCCATGTTTACGGCGACGACACCGCGCAAAACGTGCTCCATACCGACGAACACATCCCGCGCGCTGACATGGTGTGCCGCGCTGTCGCCAAGGTGCACAAGGAAATCCTGGCGTCGCCGTATCCGAAACTGCCGTTCATCCTCAGCGAGTACAACGCCTCGTACGCGAACCTGCCGAACGTCACCGACAGCGTGTTCATGGGGCCATGGCTCGCCAACACCATCCGCGAATGCGCCGGCAACGTCACGATGATGAGTTACTGGACATTCTCGGACGTGTTCGAGGAACAGGGCGTGACGCGCACGCCGTTCTACGGCGGCTTTGGCCTGGTCGCCGAGCGGCGCATCGACAAGCCCGCGTTCAATGCGTTCGCGATGCTGCATCGGCTGGGAGACGTGCGGCTACCACTGAAGTCCGACAGCGCGCTGGCGACGCGCCGCGCCGACGGTGCGCTGGTACTCGCGTTGTGGAACTACGCGCCGCCCGTCGGCGACGGTGCCCAGTACACGCCGGGCGCGCCCAAAGGCGCGACGAAACACTTCGAAATCAAGGTGGCGCACCTTGCCGCCGGCGCGACCGCCAGCGTGTGGCGGCTCGATGCCAGCCATGGCAATGTGCTCGCGGCTTACAACAAGATGGGACGGCCGGCCTCTCCCACCCGCGCGCAGATCGAGCAATTGCGCGCCGCGGGACAAGAACGGCCGCCGCAGACGGTGACAGTCAACGATGGAAGGCTCACGCTCGACGTACCACCGCAAGGCCTGGTGGTTCTGGTCGTGGGTACGCACGCGCCGCGTTGAGGCGTACCATTGCACCCGGCTGCCCACCCCGTCATGCGGGTGACGCGTGCCCCATGACTTCTTGTGGAGAGTTTCCGACACAAACCTGATCGACCCCGACGCGCGCAGGAGGGGACATGAATCACCCAACGAGGTTGCGGAAAAGACTGCTGGCAGCGCTGATCGCCGGCTCCGTCACGGCCACGCTCACGGTGCCGACGTTTGCATTCGCGCAGACCGCCAACGCGACCCTGCAGGGACAGGCGGCGCCGAACGCGCAGATCACCGCGCGCAATCTCGCCACCGGCCAGGTGCGCGTCACCAAGGCCAGCGCGCAAGGCAGGTACATCCTGGTCAGTTTGCCGCCCGGCACCTGGCGTGTCGATGCGGGGCCGGGCACTGCGCAGACGGTGACCTTGTCGGTCGCATCGACCGCCACCCTGAACCTGGCCGCGGCCGCCACGGCCGCTCCGGCGCCATCGGCGGGGCAAACGCTGGCCACCGTCCAGGTCGTCGGCACGCCGCTGCTCGACGTCAGGACTTCGCAGGTCGGCAACACGGTGTCGTTGCGCCAGATCAACGAACTGCCGGAAGCCTCGCGCAACTTCCTCGAGTTC
>JAGWZT010000238.1 GCA_018971925.1 Lysobacteraceae bacterium
GCATCACCAGCATCCATAGTACATTGGGTGGATGTCACCTATTCCAACTACGATGGCATGTTGCCGCCTGGGGAATTTCCATTCAGCGTCGCACCTGGAATTTGGCCATTGGGCAAAACTGCTACAGATAAATCAGCCAGGATGAGTGTTGATCAGTTCCAACAGAATCTCGCTACAGACTACATGGAAACCAGTACTTATGTGTGGATTTTTGGCATGGGAACAGCTTGGCAACCCGACAAGTATGGTCCCGTCGTGTCCAACTTCCCGGAATATACCAACGTAATCAAGTACGCATGCCCCGGATAGTCTGGTAGCCGGTGCCAAGTTCATCGAAATGGTGCTTGGATGGCTATTTGAAGTGCACGGTTCCTGATTACAAAGCGGGCCCTTCGCTCACGCTGGGGAGAAATGCCCGAATCTGGTGTACGAACTTTACCTCTATCAGCTGATGCGGCTGGTGGGGAGCAGGTCACCTTCGCGGAGATCATAAAGTGGTCGCGTCTCGAAAGGATGGTTTGGCCGTCCTTATGCCTCAGAAGTTTTGGATTTGAAGCCGTACGGCACGCATCCTTTTCCCTTATGTGACGCAGAAAAGCAGTAGGCATACTTACGCAGATGTCTGCATGGATGAATGTTTACGCTTGGCCGGTGGAGGCAGCTCTGGCGACAGTTGCGGTACACCCGACTCCTGCGGCACGAACTTGCCGGTATTGAACCGATTGCATGTGATTGGCTGTCGAGTGCCGACCGGCTCAAACCGACCCGAAGTGGACACTCGCTGCTGCGCAGGAGCTTATTCGAAGCCGACCAGGTTGCCATGTGACGCTCGCGAAATTCGGAGCGTCCTCCCACCCCGACGTCACCGGATCACTCGGCCGCGGCCGCCATCGCCCATTCGCAGGCCTTGGCGGCCTTCTGGATTGCCTCGGCCTGGGTGTCATACGCGTGTATGACCTTGGCAAGCGTGCGTAGACCGATACCGGCCACCATCGCCAATGTGATCTCGTTGATCATGTCGCCGGCGTGGCGCGCCACGATGGTCGCGCCGAGAATGCGATCGGTTCCCTCGCGGACGTGGATTTTCACGAAGCCCGCTTGTTCGCTGTCGATGACCGCGCGGTGGACCTCGTGCATCAGGACGGTGAACGTTTTCACGGGGACGCCGCGCTGGTTGGCTTCACGCACGTACAGGCCAACGTGTGCGACTTCCGGATCGGTGAACGTGACCCACGGAATGATTACCTGGCTCCATCGCCTGCGCTTGCCAAACAGCGCGTTGTGGACCGCCATTTCGGCCGACACTCCGGCGGTGTGCCCATACTTGTGGTCGAGGCACACATCGCCGGCGGCATAGATGCCGCGGTTGGTTGTGCGCAGGAAGTCGTCGACGCGAATGCCGTTGTCCATGTCGTATGCCACGCCGGCTGATTCCAGGCCAAGCTCCTCCACGTTCGGCGCCCGGCCGACGCCGGCGAGGATCGCATCGACCTCGATGGTATTCCGGTAGTCGTCGCTGACCAGGTCGATCTGCTTGCCGGCATGTTCGACCCGTATGTTGCTGACCTCGGTGTTGAGGCGCACCTTGACGCCGTCGCGCGCCAGCGCGGTGGAGAGGATCTGCGCAGCGTCGCGTTCTTCTCCCTCCAGGAACAGCGGTTTGTTTTGCACGATGGTGGTATGCGCGCCGAGCCGGCACAGGACCTGGGCTTGTTCACAGCCAATCGGGCCACCGCCTATCACCAGCATGCGCCGCGGCAGCTCGGAAATTTCGAAGAAGGTTTCATTGGTCAGGTAGCCCGCATCCGCGAGGCCGGGGATCGACGGCAGTTTCGGCCTCGCGCCACTCGCGATCACGGCTTTGTCGAAGCGCAGATTGGTTCCGTCGACACTCACGACATCCTTGCCGACGAAACGGGCATCCCCGAAAAACAGGTCCACGCCCGTTGCCGCCAGTCGCGCTGCCGAAATGCCGCGGCCGATATGCGCACGGATGCTCCTCACGCGCATCATCGTCGCGGCAAAATCCGTCGGAATGGCAGGCGGTACCTGCGCGCCAAACCGAGTGGCGTCACGCATGTCGGCGTACAGGCGTGAGGTGCGGATGATCGCCTTTGAAGGTACGCAGCCGGTATTGAGGCAGGTGCCGCCGAGGAAATCGCGTTCGATCAGGGCAACCTTGATGCCGCGCGCCGCAGCCGTTTGCGCCGCCGTCAGGCCGGCAAAGCCGGCGCCCACGACGACGAGCGGATAACGCTCCGCCGGCTCCGGGTTGGTCCACATCGCCGGATGCAGGTCGTCAACTCGTTCACGCTCGGGGCTTTCCCTAACTCCCGAACTCGATCGAATCGGTCGCGACATCACTGCTCCCTCCCGGCGCGTGCGGGCTGCAGCCATCCGCCCCGGAATCCTGCACGACGCAGGCCGCGGCGGATGTGCGGGCATGTCTGCATCAAGCGCCAGATTTGTCCGCTTCGATGATTTTCCAGCATCATGGCGATGATGCCTTGGTCGAGACCGTAGTGGCCCTCGGAGATCCACGGTCGCCCTTCGGCGTCCGCAAGCGTCGGATTGATGCCGGTTGCAAGACGACCTTCGGTCAATACTTCCGGATAACGCATCAGGAGGTTGCGCAGGGATTCCAGCACGATCCCGGGCGCAAAGGGGAGAGATGCGAGCAGCGAAGGCAATGACAGGGTGCCATCGTCGGGGCCATAGGGCACCCCGCGCGCCGCGTAGCCGACTGCGTCCTGCATCACGCCGGATATTGCCAGACGCACACCTTCAGGACCCTCGCAGGCGGACAGGCCCCAGCCATTCTCGTCGTAGCCGGCGAATCCATGCGGGTTCCGGCTGGCGTACTCACGCTGGATGCAGACAGCACGGCGGCTGTTTTCGAAGTAATCGGAATGCTTTTCGCGCATGAAGCGGTCGCGGATGCCGCGAAAGTCGATCCACGCGTGCGAAAACTGGTGCACGAACAAGGGCCCGGCATACAGGCAATCCTGACCGTACAGGTTTTCCCACTGATACGTCGACGTCCAGGACTCGTAGCAGTCGCCCACAACCGGATGCGTGGGCGAGCCCATGGCCAAGACATACATCAGCATCGCTTCCGTGTAGCCTTCCCATCCGTAATGCAGGAATCCGCTTTCCGGTTTCCAGCCCATTCTGATCGTCGGCGCGCCATCCTGTGCCCAGCGCCAGTTCATGCGTCGATACAGTGCTTCGGCAAGCGCCCTCAACTCGCGCTCGGCGGCGTCCATGGAGGAAAAGTAGCGCGCCGCCGTCAGTGCACCGGCGATAAGCAGCGCCGAATCGATCATCGACACTTCCGACTGCCAGGCGCGCGTTCCGGTCTGCATGTCGAGGAAGTGGAAATAGAAACCTTCGAAACCGGTTGCCGTCGGGCTGTCGCTTTGGTCGCAGTCGCGAAAGAAGCGCAATCCCGCGAGCACACGTTGCACCGCATCCGCGCGATCCATCCAACCACGTCGAACCGCTATCGGGTATGCCGAGAAGGCAAACCCGACGACCGCGATGCTGCACGGCGAACCGTCGCGCGAGGTATCGGCGACCAGCCCGTTGCGTGAATTGGAATGGCGCGGAAAGTACTCGAAAGCGGCATGTTGCAGCGCCTCCAGCAGCGCTTCGTCGGGCTCGCCCGCAAGCCTCTCGGCAACGGATGGGCCCGAGGCATTTTTTGCGTGCGTGGACAGCGACTCACTCAAGGTAACTTGTCGAAGAAGAGATAAATGGCCGCGATGCGACCCTCCCGGGCAATGATGAAATCAGTTCCAGCATAAGCCGGAGCGTCACCGGGATGGCCCGATACCCACCGGATCCGCCCGCCATCACCCGACACATCGGATTCGGCGATCGGCTGATATTGGAAGTCAGGGTGCATTGACTTGATCGCCCCCGCGATCTTGTGGATCTCCTCACGGCCACGGTACACGCCGGTGTTGGGCTCATGGAACACGCAATCCTCGGTATAGGATTCGTCGATCATCGCGCGTCGGCGCACGGGATCGTTCTCGGCGAAAACATCGAGGTTGCGTTGCAGCAGGAACGGAATGGTGTTGGACATTGCCGGTCGCCTTTGGACAGATTGCGGTCCATCAAAA
>JAGWZT010000239.1 GCA_018971925.1 Lysobacteraceae bacterium
ACTGGGTGCACGCGCAGAACGCGGTCACGAAAAAAGCCTTCATGGAATCGCCGGAGTTCGGCAAGACCCGCGGCGAAATCCTCGAGGTGCTCGATTCCGAAGCGCGCATTCCTTACGTGCAACGAATGGGCGATCACCTCTACAACTTCTGGCAGGACAAGAGCCACCCGCGCGGCATCTGGCGGCGCACCACGCTGGCCGAGTTCGGGAAGGCCCAACCGAAGTGGGAAACGGTGCTGGACATCGACGTGCTCAACAATGCCGAAGGCAAGAAGTGGGTGTTCAAGGGCGCCGAGTGCATGAAGCCCGACTACGTGCATTGCCTGGTGTCGCTGTCGCCGGGCGGTGGCGACGCGGTGGAAGTGCGCGAATTCGACCTGCCGTCGAAATCGTTCGTCAAGGGCGGCTTCTTCCTGCCGGTCGCGAAAACCGAGATCGGCTGGATCGACGCCAACCACGTTTACGTCGGCACCGATTTCGGGCCGGGCTCGATGACCAAATCCAGCTATCCGCGCATCGTCAAGGAATGGACACGCGGCACGCCGCTGTCGTCGGCGACACTGGTGTACGAAGGCAAGCCCGACGACCTGGCGGTCAGCGCCTACCACGACCGCACCAGCGGTTTCGAGCGTGACTTCGTGTCGGTGCAGAAGGATTTCTTCCACGGCGACATGTACCAGTCGAAGGACGGCGAGCTCGTCAAGGTGGACGTGCCGGAAGACGCCAACGCCGACGTGCACCGCCAGTGGCTGGTGGTACAGACGAAATCACCCTGGACGGTCGGCGGCCAAACCTGGCAGGCAGGCGCATTGGTCGCGATGAAGTTCGACGACTTCATGGCCGGCAAGCGCGACTTCATCGCGCTGTTCACGCCCGACGCGCACACCGCGCTCGCGGGTTACTCGTGGACGCAGCACCATCTGATCCTCGACGTGCTGGACGACGTGAAAAGCCGCCTCGACGTGCTGACGCCGCCGGCATCCGGGAACGGCGCATGGACCCGCGAAGCGCTCCCGGGCGCGCCGAAGTTCAGCACCATCGCAGTGGTCGGCACCGACCCCGACAACTCCGACGAATACTGGCTCACCGTCACCGGCTTCCTCGATCCGCCGTCGCTGGAACGCGGGGTGCTGGGCAGCGAGCCCGCGAAGAAGATCAAGCAGGAGCCGGCGTTCTTCGATGCGTCGAAATTCGAAGTCAGCCAGCATTTCGTGACTTCGAAGGACGGTACCCGCGTGCCCTATTTCGAGATCGCGCCGAAGGACATGCGGCTCGACGGCAAGAATCGCGTGCTCGAATATGGGTACGGCGGCTTCGAGGTTTCGCTGCTGCCGCACTATTCCGGTTCGATCGGCCGCGCGTGGTTGGAACGCGGCGGCGTGTACGTGATCGCCAACATCCGCGGCGGCGGCGAATACGGCCCCTCGTGGCACAAGGCCGCGATGAAAGCCAACCGCCCGAAGGCGTACCAGGACTTCGCGGCGGTCGCCGAGGACCTGATCAAGCGCGGCGTGACCTCACCCGAACACCTGGGTGCCGAGGGCGGCAGCAACGGCGGCCTGCTGATGGGCAACATGCTCACCGAGTACCCGCAACTCTTTGGCGCGATCTCCTGCGAAGTGCCCCTGCTCGACATGAAGCGCTACGTGCACCTGTCGGCCGGTGCATCGTGGATCGCCGAATACGGCAACCCGGAGGATCCGAAGCAGTGGGCTTTCATCAAGACCTTCTCGCCGTACCAGAACGTCAAGCCCGGCATGCACTATCCGGCGGTGCTGTTCTACACCACCACCAGCGACGATCGCGTCGGCCCCGTGCAGGCGCGCAAGATGGCGGCGAAGATGGAAGGCATGGGCTACAGGAACGTGTGGTTCTACGAGAACACCGAGGGCGGCCACGGCGCCGGCGCGGACAACTCGCAAGCGGCGACCATGCATGCGCTGGCTTACGATTTCCTGTGGGACAAGTTGATGTGAACCGTTGAACAAGGCTGAATCGAAAGCCCCGCCGCGTGCGGGGCTTTTTGTTGCGAAAGCCGGTGGTCGAGCATGACTGGCGTAAAATGTCCGGTTTTCGCAAGGACATTCCCATGGGCCTGGACCTCGTTCCCGCCGGCAACCACGTGCCGGACGACATCAACGTCGTCATCGAAATCCCCAAGGATGCCGAACCCGTCAAGTACGAGGTGGACAAGGCCTCCGGCGCGATTTTCGTGGATCGCGTGCTGTCCACGCCGATGCGTTACCCGTGCAACTACGGCTACGTCCCGAACACCCTTTCGGGCGACGGCGACCCGGTGGATGCGCTGGTGCTGCTGCCGCTGCCGTTGATCGCGGGATCGGTGGTGCGTTGCCGTCCGGTGGGCATGTTGAACATGGACGACGAAGCCGGCCACGACACCAAGCTGATCGTCGTGCCCGGCGACAAGGTGTTCAAGGGATACGCGCACATCCGCGACATCGGCGATGCGCCGCAGCACTGGCGCGACCGCATCGCGCACTTCTTCGAGCATTACAAGGATCTCGAACAGGGCAAATGGGTGAAGGTTTCCGGCTGGGGCGATGCGGCCGCCGCGTGCGAAGAGATTCGCGAGTCGGTGGAACGCTATCGGCACGCGCCGGAAAAACCGAAGTTTTGATGGGGACCCATGACTCGGTAATTGGAGGAATCGAGGACTCGCGCTCGAAGCGGCTGTTGTGAGAAGTCAGGGCATGGATGCCCGAGGTGGTGTTACAAAGTGAGCCACGCGATACGCGCGAGAAGGTTCCGCGGGGCGGCGATCATGGATGATCGCAAAAAAAACGTGCTAGCGTGTCGGGATGGACAACAAAACCCGCCGCACCAGCATCGTCGCCACCCTCGGCCCCGCCACCGACGCGCCCGGCATGCTCGAAAACATCCTGCGGGAAGGCGTCGCGGTGGTGCGCCTGAACCTCTCGCACGGCAAACCCGAAGACCACCTGCGGCGCGCGCGCGAGGCGCATGCCGCTGCCGCGAAACTCAATCGCGAAGTCGGCGTGCTCGCGGACCTGCAGGGTCCGAAGATCCGCATCGAAAAATTTGCCGGCGGGCCGGTGCAGCTCGAAACCGATGCCGATTTCACCCTCGATTGCCGCGCCGACGCGGCGCCCGGTGACGCCACGCGCGTGGGCGTGAGCTACCTCGGTCTGCCGCAGGACGTGAATGAGGGCGACCGACTGCTGCTGGACGACGGCCTGATCGAACTCGACGTCAAAAAGATCGAGGGCGACCAAATCCGTTGCCGGGTCGCGGTCGGCGGCAAGCTGTCCGACCGCAAGGGCCTCAACCGCAAGGGCGGCGGCCTGTCGCTGGGCGCGCTGTCGGACAAGGACCGCGCCGACATCAAGCTGGCGGCCCAACTTCGCGCCGACTTCCTCGCGGTGTCGTTCGTGCGTTCCGCCGCCGACATCAAGGAGGCGCGCGAATTGCTGCGCGAGGCCGGCGGCAACGCCTGGCTCGTCGCCAAGATCGAGCGCGCCGAGGCGATCGACAAGCTGGAGGAAATCATCGACGCGTCCGACGCGGTGATGGTGGCCCGCGGCGACCTGGGCGTCGAAATCGGCGACGCCGAATTGCCGGGCCTGCAGAAAAAGATCATCCGCGAGTCGCTGGCGCGCAACCGCGCGGTGATTACTGCGACGCAGATGCTGCAATCGATGGTCGAGTCGCCCATCCCGACCCGCGCCGAAGTGCTGGACGTCGCCAACGCGGTGCTCGACGGCAGCGATGCGGTAATGCTGTCGGCGGAATCCGCGGCGGGCAAGCACCCGGATCTGGCCGTCGCCGCGATGAGCCGGATCTGCTTCGGCGCCGAGCGCCAGTTCGAGCCGACCGAGGACATCTCCGCCCTCACCCACCGCCTCGACCGCAGCGATCAGGCCATCGCGATGGCGGCGATGTTCCTGGCCACGCAAATGCCGGTGCGCGCGATCATCGCGCTGACCGAGTCGGGCACCACCGCGCAATGGCTGTCGCGCTATCGTTCATCGGTGCCGATCTACGCGCTGACACCGAGCGCCGAGGCGCGCCGCCGCATGCTGCTGCTGCGCGACGTCAGGCCGATCCCGTTCGCCGGCCACGACACTTATCCCGCGCTGGTGGT
>JAGWZT010000240.1 GCA_018971925.1 Lysobacteraceae bacterium
TCTCGCCCTACCCGGGGCGCCTGTCAAGCGCCGTCCGCGGCCGGGGAAAATCAGCCTGCCGCGCGCGCCGGCGCCACCAGATTACCCAAGGGTTCGACTGTCTCGCTGCCGGGAAAAATCCGCGATTCCGACAGCGATTCGGAGACGCCCAGATGTGCCATAAGCACACCCTTGAACACCGCACGGAAGTCGGTCGTCGCGTGCACGTCACGGTTCTGGTAAAGCTCGCCGGAACCGATGCCCGGCCAGTTGCCCGCCACGTGGCCGCCACGCAGCGCACCGCCCGCAAGAAACATCGAACCACCGGTGCCGTGATCGGTGCCGCCAGTGCCATTGACGTGCGCGGTGCGGCCGAATTCGGTGGCGACGATCACGACGGTGCGGCCCCACATCGCGCCGATCGATTGGTGGAACGCCTTCAAGCCTGCATCCAGTTCGGCAATCTTGCGCGTGACGATCGCCGCCTCGTTCGCGTGCGTATCCCATCCGTCGTCTTCCACAAACGCGACGCGTGGCCCGTCGGCCTTGCCCATGAAACCACCCGCCGCAGCCATCATCACCGGCAGGCAGGCCATCTGCTGCTTGCGCGGCTTGCCCAGGCCGGCGGGCGCCATGGCCGCACCGGATTCGGGCGCGAGTGAGGCGGTCTGCTGGGCGACCGCGCGCGCGAAGGGCGCGGCCAGTCGCACGTCCGCCGCATACAACGGTTGCAGGCGTTGCAACAGGATCGGATTCACTTCGACCGGCAGCGGAGGCGACCACGTTTCAACCTTCGCGTTGCCGCGCATGGTAAGCGGCATCACTGCCGCGCATGCAAGACCATCCACGCCCGGCATGCAGGCGATGCAGCGGTTCAACCAGCCTGTCTGCGCACCATCGGGTTTCGCGGTGCCGTTCTCGACACAGTTCTGCGCCTGGAAGTGCGACCGGCCCCAATAAGGTGGCGCGGTGGCGACCACCGGTATGAATTGGCCTTGCGCATACAATTGCGCTGCGTAATCGAACGACGGATGCAGCGCGAACACATTGTCCAGCTTGTGCGCGGGCTTGACCGCTGACGGCGACAATGCAAGCGCGCCGCGAATCGCTGCATAACCGGGATCGCCGTACGGCGGCACCGATTCCAAGCCGTCCAGTCCGCCCCGCAACAGCACGAACAGGAAGCGCGTGTCGGAACCGGTCGCGGCCAAGGTCAGCTTCGGCCAGACCAGCAACGATGCTGCACCGATCGCGGTGTTCGCGAGAAATTGCCTGCGGGTCAACATGGTCACGCCCTCCATTGAAAGGCGGGGCTGGCGAACAGCGTCGCGTTTGCCTGCCGCGTCGACTCCGCGCGCCGGATCGCCTGCGCGGTGTCCTCGTCCAGCAACGGTCCGAGGATGTCCTGCGCAAACGCGAGTGGCGCACGATTGCCCTGCATGGCGTACGCGGACAAAGCCTCGGCCGCCTGCACGCGCTTCCATAACCCATCCGCGTCGATCCAGTCGGCGGAGTTGTCGGTGAAGCCCGCTGGCGAGCGCGGATCGAATGTCGGCTCGCCGAGGTTCTTGAGCAATGCCAGCACCGGCTGCGGCCGGTCATCCAGGTCGGTCTGCGCCGCGCGCAGTGACGAAATCACGAAGTCCTGCGGCGTCTTGAATTTGCGCGCGTCGGCGTCCCACGCTTCCGGGCTCGCGATCAGCGTGCGATAGACGGCTACAAGATCGGTGTCGTGTTCCAGATAGGCCTTCGCCATCCGCTCGACCAGCGATTGCGGTGGATGATCCGACACGAAGTGCTGCGCGAGTTGCAGTGACAGGTGCCTCGCCGTCGCCGGTTGGCGCGCGAGGAATTGCAGGATGTCCCTGCCCTGCTCGAAGCCGCCCGCGGCGAAGGTCGTACCCATGACGCGGCGCGCGCCCGGTTCATGCGCATTGGGGCGGAACACGAAGGCCGATCGCGGTTGCCTGCCGTTCGCGAAATCGCGCGGATACGGCACGCTCCAGCCGGTCAGCGCGCGCGAGAATTCGGTGACGTCGGCTTGCGTGTAGCCCGCGTTCACGCCGACCGTGTGCAATTCCATCGCTTCGCGACCGAGATTTTCGTTCAAGCCACCCGCCTTGCCTTCATCCATGTCGCCCTTGCGCGCCAGGCGCACAGCGACACGCCGCCCCAGCGGAGAGTTCGGCCCCACCGAACGCGCATTGTCGAGGTACAGCAGCATGGCCGGATGGGTTTCGACCGCCAGCAGCATGTCGGCGAAGCGGCCCACGACATGCGGGCGAATCGCTTCGCGCTCCATCGGTGCCGCGAACAAGCGCGCCGGGCGCTTGTCCACCGAAACCGCGAAGTGGTTGGACCAGAAATGCACCAGCCGTTCGACGAACGGCGTGTCGGTGACGGTGGCGATTCGATAGCGCGCCGCCGCTTCCGCCAGGAGCTCCCTGCGTTCGTTCTGCCGGTATGGTTTCAGCGCCTGCTTCAGGGCAGCCGCATTCTGGCCGTCTTGCGACGGCTGTTGCGTGGCGCCCAGCAAGAACGCGCGCCGCCCGCGACCACCTTGCTTGAACTCGTGCCGTGTCATCTGCAGCCGCGCTTCTTCGCGAAGGTAGTCGAGGCTGCCCGGCAAGCCCGCGAAGGCGCCGCCGCCGTCGGCGCCACGCGCAAACTGTGCGTTCAACCAGGCGCGCGGATCGCGGACGCTCGCCAGTTCGCCCGGTTTCGCGCCCAGTCCGAAGCGGTTGACCGCCGCGGTGACATCGTTGCCGAATGCATTCATGGAGCCGCCTCGCGCCGTGCCGATAGACGCGATAACGCTGCGAGCGCGGATCCGGTTGACCGGAAACCCGCGCATTCAGTTTTGCAGCGTCACTCCCCCGCGACGGTCATCTTTCCGATCAGGATCGAACCGGTCAGGATCGATGAGCGCGGATCGACGTCCGATCCGATCGCCTGCACACCCATGAACATGTCACGAAGGTTGCCGGCGATGGTGATTTCCTGCACCGGATACGCGATCTCGCCATTCTCGATCCAGAACCCCGCCGCGCCGCGCGAATAGTCGCCGGTGATGATCGATACGCCCTGCCCGATCAGCTCGGTCACGAGCAGGCCAGTGCCCATCCGTTGCAACAGGCCGAGGAAATCCATGGCATCGCCGTCCACCGAGCCGGGCGCCACCGCGAGGTTGTGCACGCCGCCCGCGTTGCCGGTGGTTTCCAATCCAAGTTTGCGTGCCGAATAGCTGCCCAGCACGTAGCGTTGCAGCACGCCGCGTTCGACCAGCGCGGATTCGCGCGTCGCCACGCCTTCGGCGTCGAATGTGCCGGATGCGTGGCCGCGCGGCAAGAAAGGCTTTTCGACCACACCGACGAACGACGGCAGCACCGGCTTGCCTGCATGGTCGAGCAGGAAACTGGCCCGCCGGTACAGCGATCCACCGCTGACCGCGGAAACCAGGTGCCCGGCCAGCGAGCGCGCGACTTCCGGCGCGAACAACACCGCGCATTCGCGCGTCGAAAGCTTGCGCGCCCTGAGCCTCGCTACCGCACGCCCGGCGGCCTTGCCGCCGATCGTGGCAAACGCCGGAAACGCGTTCGCGTCACGCACGTACTCGTACCAACCATCGCGCTGCATCGCATCGCCCTGGCCCGCGATCAACGAGCAGGAAATCGAATGATGCGTGCCGCGTTCGCGGCCGATGAAACCGTGCGAATTCGCATACACGCCGATCGCGTCGCCGCATTGCACGCTGGCGCCTTCCGAATTCGTGATCGCGGCGTGATCGCGTCCCGCGGCCTCGACCTCGCGGCCGATGTCGATCGCACGGTCCACTTCCAGCCGCCACGGATGCCACAGGTCGAGATCAGGAAACACTGTCTGCATCAGCGCCGCATCGGCCAGACCCGCGCACGGATCGGGTTCGGTATAGCGGGCAATCGCACAAGCCTGGGCGATCGTCGCGTCGATGGATGCGGGCTTGAGATCGGCGGTCGAAGCACTGCCCTTGCGTTGCCCGAAAAACACCG
This sequence comes from Lysobacteraceae bacterium, assembly GCA_018971925.1. GTDB lineage: Bacteria > Pseudomonadota > Gammaproteobacteria > Xanthomonadales > Rhodanobacteraceae > 66-474. The sequence continues at coordinate 4,008 of JAGWZT010000240.1, forward strand.
TCAGCCCGAAGCCGCGATCGCGGTTGCGCTCCACCGTTTCCACTTGGCCCAAACGAACATTGACGGAAAGCCCGGTGCTGACGCTGGCCGATACCTCCGCCTGCGATGCGCC
>JAGWZT010000241.1 GCA_018971925.1 Lysobacteraceae bacterium
GGGAACAGCGACAGCCAGAACAGGAAAAACAGATTGGCCCACAACACGCGCCCGCTGACGCGCGTGACCATCTGCAGCATGTGATGGTGATTGTTCCAGTAGATGCCGACGTAAACGAAACTGAGCACATAACTCAGGAACACCGGAACGTCGGTCAGCAATGCGTGCCACGTCGCCGCATGCGGCAATTTCAGTTCCAACACCATGATGGTGATGATGACTGCGATCACGCCGTCGGTGAACGCCTCCATCCGGCCCTTGTGCATGCGTGAGGTTCCCCGCCTCTACAGAATTTGTCCGCGTTGAGCGCCGCGTTTCCCAGCGTCGCTCGAACGCGGACAGTTTATCCACCAACGCGTGCGTTGCACGCGTTGGTGGATAACGGCTATTTCTTTTCGTCGCCTTTGACTTCCGTGAACTCCGCATCCACCACGTCCTCAGGCGACGCGCCGCCGCCCGGCGCATGCTGCGATGCGCCGGGTTGCGGGCCCGGCTGCGCACCACCCGCCTGCGCGGCCGCGAACAACGACTGCGCGGCTTCCTCCAGCTTGGTGATGCGCGATTCGATGGCGTCCTTGTCATCGCCCTTCATCACCTTTTCGAGTTCGGACAGCGATTCCTCGACGCGACCGATCACGTCGCCGCCAACCTTGCCGCCGTGATCCTTGATCGCCTGGCGCGTGGCGTGCACCAACTGGTCGGCCTTGTTGCGCGTGACGACCAGCTCCTGGAACTTCTTGTCTTCCTCGCGATGCGTCTCCGCATCCGACACCATGCGCTGGATTTCCTCGTCGGACAGGCCGGAACCGGCCTTGATCTCGATGCGCTGCTCCTTGCCGGTGTTCTTGTCCTTCGCAGTCACGTGCAGGATGCCGTTGGCGTCGATGTCGAACGACACCTCGATCTGCGGCATGCCGCGCGGCGCGGCCTGGATGCCGGCCAGGTCGAACTTCGCCAGCGACTTGTTGAAACGAGCCTGGTCACGCTCGCCCTGCAGTACGTGCACGGTCACGGCGCTCTGGTTGTCCTCGGCGGTCGAGAACACCTGCGAGGCCTTGGTCGGGATCGTCGTGTTCTTGTCGATCAGCTTGGTCATCACGCCGCCCAGCGTTTCAATGCCCAACGACAGCGGCGTCACGTCGAGCAGCAGCACGTCCTTGACGTCGCCCGACAGCACGCCGCCCTGGATCGCCGCGCCCACCGCGACGGCTTCGTCGGGGTTGACGTCCTTGCGCGGTTCCTTGCCGAAGAAATCCTTGACCGCTTCCTGCACCTTGGGCATGCGGGTCTGGCCGCCGACCAGGATCACTTCGGCGATGTCGGACACGCGCAGGTTGGCGTCGTTGAGCGCCGTGCGGCAGGGCTCGATGGTGCGCTTGACCAGGTCCTCGACCAGCGCTTCCAACTTGGCGCGCGTCAGCTTGATGTTGAGGTGCTTCGGACCCGAGGCATCGGCCGTCACGTACGGAAGATTGACCTCGGTCTGATGTGTGGATGACAGCTCGATCTTGGCACGCTCGGCCGCGTCCTTCAGGCGCTGCAGGGCCAGCGGATCGTTGCGCAGATCCACGCCCTGATCCTTCTTGAATTCATCGACCAGATAGTCGATGACGCGCTTGTCGAAGTCCTCGCCGCCCAGGAACGTGTCGCCGTTGGTGGCCAGCACCTCGAACTGCTTTTCGCCATCGACTTCGGCAATCTCGATGATGGACACGTCGAAGGTGCCGCCGCCAAGGTCATACACCGCGATCTTGCGGTCGGCGCTGCCCTTTTCCTTGTCGAGGCCATAGGCCAGCGCGGCCGCGGTCGGCTCGTTGATGATGCGCTTGACGTTGAGGCCCGCGATCTTGCCGGCGTCCTTGGTCGCCTGGCGCTGCGAATCGTTGAAGTACGCAGGCACCGTGATCACGGCATCGGTGACCGTCTCACCGAGAAAATCCTCGGCGGTCTTCTTCATCTTCATCAGCACCTTCGCGGAAATTTCCGGCGGCGCCATCTGCTTGCCGTCGGAGGTTTCCAGCCACGCGTCGCCATTCGAGTGCGCGAGGATCTTGTACGGAACGATGTCCAGATCCTTCTGCACTTCGGCGTCGGTGAACTTGCGGCCGATCAGGCGCTTCACTGCGTAGAAGGTGTTCTTGGGGTTGGTGACGGCCTGGCGCTTGGCAGGCGCACCGACCAGCACCTCGCCGTCTTTCGCGAACGCGACAATCGAAGGCGTCGTGCGGTCGCCTTCGGAGTTCTCGATCACCCGCGTCTTGGTGCCTTCCATCACCGCAACGCACGAGTTGGTCGTGCCGAGGTCGATACCGATGATTTTGCTCATGTTTCAGCTCCTGGATGTTTGCGGCCCCGAAGGCCGTCGAATCTTGAACACAAACTGGGGGTTGGCGGGGTTATCTCAAGTAGGAGCGGCGGAAGCCGCGACACTGGTCGGGCCTTCCGGCCCTCCTACACAAAGCGGCGGTAGCCGCGATCAGGTTCGGGCCTGCCGGCCCTCCTACGACTCCCTGGCGACGCTGACCAGCGCCGGCCGCAGCAGGCGGCCGTTCAGCACATAGCCCTTTTGCATCACGCTGACCACCGTGCCGGGCGCGCTGCCGGGCGCATCCACCATGCTGACCGCGTGGTGGCGTTCCGGATCCAGCGACTGGCCAACCGGATCAATCTGTTGCATGCCATTGTTCTCTGCAATCTTGAGCAGCGATTTAAGGGTCAGGTTCAGGCCTTCCCGCATCGATGCCACGTCGGCGGTCTCGACGGCCAGCCCGCTTTCGAGCCCGTCGTACACCGGCAACAGGTCGCGCAGCAATTTCTCGTTGGCGAACTTCAGGCTCTGCTCCAGGTCGCGCTGCATGCGCTTGCGCTGGTTTTCGAGATCGGCGCGTTCGCGCAACAGCGTTTCGCGCATGCCCGCGAGGCCGGTTTCCGCTTCCGCCAATTGCCGGCTCAGGGTTTCCAGCTCATCGGCGTTGCCCGCGTCCGCGGGCGCATTGTCGTGCGGCGCCGAATCGGGCGATTCCTTCGGGTTGGTCATGCTGTTTCCTCAGGTGGAATGGGTTCGCATCCCGGATGGACGCGGAAACCCTGGCGCAACAGACAAATCTATGCGGCCGACGCACCGTGATTCAAGTCAGACGCGCTGCGATTCAAGTCAAGAGAATGCCTGAAGAACCGTCGCGAGCAATGGCAGATTGCGTGTCGCCGGAGCGCAGGCAGCGGAGTGTACGCGCCAGTACATGAGCATGCCGAGCACCGCCGGCGCGCGAGCTGCCAAGCGCAGCAGGTTATTCGGGCGTTCTCAGGGCATCGGTGAGAAGCTTGGCCGTGGCCTGCACCACCGGGATCACGGAATGATAAGCCATCCGGGTCGGCCCGATCACCCCGATCGCGCCCAGCACATGGCCTTCCACGCCATACGGCGCACTGACCAGGCTGTAGCCCTTCAACGGTTCGAAGCCGGACTCCTCGCCGATGAACAGGCGCACGCCGGGCGAACGCGCGCAGCCTTCCAGCAGCGCCAGCAACTCGCGCTTGCGCTGGAACGCCTCGAACAGTTCGCGCAGGCGTTCCATCTGCTGACCTTCATCGGCCGACATCAGGTTGGTCTGGCCCGAAACCAGCATGTCGGATTCGGGTTCCGGCGCAAACGTTTCGGCTGCCACTTCGACCGCGGTGTCCAGCAGGCGATTCAACTCGCTGCCCGCGGCGCGCAGGTCGGCCAGCACGCGGCCGCGTATCTCGTCGATCCGCAACCCGGCGTAATGTTCGTTCAAATAGTTGGCCGCAAGCTCCAGTGCGTGCGCGTCGAAGCGCTGGCTGAGGTTCAACACGCGGTTCTGCACCTGGCCATCGGCGAACACGAGGATCGCCAGCACCCTGCGCGCATCGAGCGACACGAATTCGATCTGCTTGAGCGGCGCATCGGCGGCACCCGGCACGGTCACCAGTCCGACGAAGTGCGTCATCGCGGAAAGCAGGCTGGAGGCGTTGCCCAGCAGTTCGCGCGGCGTGGCCAGATCGCGCGGCAGCTCGCGCTGGATTTGCATGACCGCGCCGCGCGGCAGGGGTTTCAATTCCAGCAGGCTGTCCACGAACAG
>JAGWZT010000242.1 GCA_018971925.1 Lysobacteraceae bacterium
TCGGAGCGGGTTTGGGCGTCCGGTAGGGCGGGAGGAGCGCAGCGCATCCCGCCGTCAAGAGAATTGAAGCGGCGGGTTGTCGCCCGCCCTACACTGTCGGTCTTTGGAGGATTTTGGCCATGACTACGATCTACGATTTCGAAGCCGATCTGCTCGACGGCACGCCACAGAAACTGGATGCGTATCGCGGCAAGCTGCTGCTTGTCGTCAATGTCGCGTCGAAATGCGGGTTCACGCCGCAATACGAAGGCCTGGAAGCGCTGTACCTCGCGCACAAGGACCGGGGCTTCGAGGTGCTGGGGTTCCCCTGCAACCAGTTCGGGCATCAGGAGCCGGGTGACGCCGATGCGATCCGCAACTTCTGCAGCACGAAATACGACGTGACGTTTCCACTGTTCGCGAAGATCGACGTCAACGGCGCGAATACGCACCCGCTTTACAAGTTCCTGAAGCATGCCGCGCCGGGCGTGCTGGGGTCGGAAGCGATCAAGTGGAACTTCACCAAATTCCTGATCGACCGCGACGGCAACGTGGTGCGGCGCTACGCGTCGGCGGATGCGCCGGAAAAGATTGGTGGGGATCTTGCAGCGCTGTTGCAGGCCCGGTCACCCGGATAGCCGCGATGGCGTTTCTGGTCATTCCGGGGCCGCGCGCCGTTTGCGCGGAACCCGGAATCGGTTGTGTGCGGCGTGGAAACCGATTCCGGGTTCCGGCCTGCGGCCGGCCCCGGAATGACGAGCTTACTGGCGTACTCGCCGCGGCCGGTTCACGGCTGCCGGCGCCAGTTCGCGGCTGCCGCCGCTCCTACAGGGGGGACGCCGGTTGCGCTTTGCGAGCCAGCAAACCGCGCAACTCGCTTTTCTCCGCGTCGTCGAGCGCGCTTTCCGACTGCTTGCGGATCAACGCGTCGAGCCGCTGCTGCGTGGTCTGTTCGGCGAGCTTGCGGAACGCGTCGATGAACTCGGCGCGCAGCGCTTCCGGTTCGCCCGGAAATTCGGTCAGCGCGAGTTTCTGCAAGGCCGCCGATTCCTCACGGCCGGCAAAGCGTTCCAGCAGCAGCGCGGTATTGATGCCCGGCCGCTCCTGCAGGAAATCCAGCAATTCGGTCAGCAGCAGAATGCCCGGTTTGTCCAGCCCCGCGAAGGCGTAGGGAAGCGTGATTTCCTGCGCCAGCGCAGGATTGGCCAGCAGCATCGCGATCGCGCTGCGTACCAAGGTGCGTTTCGGCGCGCCGGTGGTCGAGGTGACCCCGCGCGAGAGAACCGCGTTCGTCGCGGGCGCACCTTGTACGCCGGTGCGTTTTTCCAGTTCCGCGAACATCAGGTCGCGGAAGGCGCCGTCGGGCAGCTTCGCGAGCAACGGCTTCGCGTGTTCGGCCAGACGTGCGCGGCCATCCAGCGTCGCCACGTTCACGTCGCGCGACAGGTACGCATAGAAATATTCCGACAATGGCGTCGCGTTCCTGAGGCGGGCCTCGAAACCGTCGCGGCCTTCCTTGCGCACCAGCGTGTCGGGGTCTTCGCCTTCAGGCAAAAACAAGAAGAACGCCTGGCGTCCGTCGCGCATCCGCGGCAGCACCGATTCCAGCGCACGCCACGCGGCGCTGCGACCCGCACGATCGCCGTCGAAGCAGAAGAACACGTCGGGTGCGGCGCGGAACAACAGCTCGGCGTGTTCGTTGGTGGTCGCGGTCCCGAGCGTCGCGACCGCCTGCGTCACGCCGGCCTGGTGCAACGACACCACATCCATGTAGCCCTCGACGACGATCAGGCGTTCCAGTTTGGTGTTGGCCTGGCGCACCTGCCACAGCGCGAACAGCTCGCGGCCCTTGTGGAACAGCGGTGTCTCGGGTGAATTGAGGTACTTCGGTCCGTCGCCTTCCAGAACCCTGCCGCCGAACGCGATCACCCGCCCGCGCCGGTCGAGGATCGGAAACATCAGGCGTTCGCGGAAGCGGTCGTACTGCTTGCCCTTGTCGCCGGTCGACAACATGCCGGCTTGTTCCAGCAGCTTCGTCCGCGCATCGCTGCTGCCGAGCGCGCGCTTCATCGCGTCCCAGCCGCCGGGTGCCCAGCCGATCCGGAAGCGTTCGATGATCGCCGCGTCCAGCCCACGTTTTTTGCAGTACGCCTTGGCCGCCGCGCTTTCCGGCAGCGCGTGCTGGTAGAACCTCGCGGCGGCGTCGAGCAACGCGTACAAATCGGTGTGGTCCTCGCGCTGGCGAGCGGGACCGCCCTCGTGCGGCACCGTCAGGCCGACCGATTGCGCCAGTTCTTCGACCGCGTCGGGGAACTCGAGGTGTTCGTACTCCATCAGAAAACGCACCGCGCTGCCGTGCGCGCCGCAGCCGAAGCAGTGGTAGAACTGCTTGGCCGGGCTGACATAGAACGAGGGCGTGCGCTCGTCGTGGAACGGGCAGCACGCCGTCCACTCGCGGCCCGCGCGTTTCAGCGGCACGCGCGGCTGCACCACGTCGACGATATCGACGCGGGCCAGAAGTTCATCGATGAAGCGTTCGGGAATCAGGCCGGGCATGGCCAACTAGCATGCCATGCGCGGCTGCGGCCGGCAGCAAAAGCGTCCGGAAAGGCGCAGGGTACACACTGGTGGCGGGTGGTCGACGGCGGATTCTGCCGCGATCGGCCGCCTTCGATTTCACCCAGCCATTACACTGCCGGGGCTTATGCACACACCGCAGTTCCGCCGCCGATCGCTTTTACGCCTGCTTGCCGTGACGGCGTGCTGCGCCGCGCTGGGCGCCTGTGTCAGCGTGGCCGTGCCGAAGTTGCCGGACGGCGATTTGCCCGCGCGTTGGCGCAACGCATCGCCGGAGCTGGGTCCGCGGCCGGACCTGACCGGCTGGTGGAAGCATTTTGGCGATCCCACGCTCGATACGCTGGTCGATGCGGCCCTGCACGACAATCTGGATGTGCAACAGGCAGCGTTGAAATTGCGTGCGGCACGCGCGCTGGAAGGCGCATCCACCGCCACCTACCGGCCCCACCTGGGCTTCAATACCATCGAGCAACCCAACCCCCAGAACACCGCGAGTTACTTCCAGGCGGGATTCGATGCGAGCTGGGAGTTCGGCTTGTTCGGACGCGCGGATGCCAACGGTCACGTCGCGCAGGCCAATACGGGCGAAGCGGAAGCGGAGTTGCAGGACGCGCGGGTGTCGCTGGTCGCCGAAGTGGTGCGCGAATACCTGCAATTGCGCGCGGCGCAGCGCGGCGAGGCTCTGCTGGAAACCGCCGCGCAAGCCGCGCAGAAGAAGGTCGAACTGCTGCGCGTGCAGCAGCGCCTGCAACTGGCATCGAAGCTGGAAGTCGAGCAGGGCGTGGCCGTTGCGGCAAAGGCCGAGGCGCAACTGGCCGATCCGCGCGCGGCGATCGCGCAGCGCGCGCAGGCGCTGGCGTTGTTGCTGGGGAAAAGCGAGCCCGATCCCGCGTGGCTCGCGCCGCAACCGTTGCCGGGGCTGGCCGACGGTAACGTCGATTCGCTGCCCGCGAACATGCTGCGCACACGGCCCGAAATCCGCTACGCGGAAACGCAGGTGCTGAAGGCCGCGGGTGAATTGGGCATCGCCAAGGCCGACATGTACCCGCGTCTCGCGTTGGGCAGTTCGTTGACCTTCGCGGCGTTGGTCAAGGGTCGTACCCGATTGGGTGATGTCAACAACACCTTCGCGATCGGACCGATCATCAATATCCCGCTGTTCGACTGGGGCCAGCGCCGCGCGGTGCGCAATGCGCGCGAGGACCAGCTGCAGGCTGCGCTGCTCGCGTACCGGCAGGCGGTGCTGAAGGGTGCGGCGGAAGTGGAATCGGATCTCGCGGCGTTGCACGCGTCGCGCCAACGCACGCAAAGCGCGGTGACCGCGGCAACGGCTTCGCAAGAGAGCCTGGCGTTGAGCGAAAAACTGCAAGGCCTGGGCCAGGCCGATGGCCTGCAACTGGCCGACGCAAGGCTCGCGTTCACGGAATCCGAACTCGACCGCGAGCAGGCGCGGCTGGCGCACGGTCTTGCGTACGTCGCGCTGTACAAGGCATTGGGTGGCGCGCCGCTGCCGGACGGCGGGATGAGTTGCCCG
>JAGWZT010000243.1 GCA_018971925.1 Lysobacteraceae bacterium
CGCAAATACCACCAATGAAAAGACGGACACCCGGCATAGCTGGGGGTTATGGTCTACACCACCGCGCGTGGTCATGAATGCACGCATGAATCGTGTTTCGCCGTGCCATTCATCGTGTTTCGGAATGCGTCGCACCCGGGGATGCATCGGAGCGACCGGCTCAACAGCGCCGCGGCGAACCTGTACGATCGGCGGCCATGAACGAATCCCAAGCCGGCGCACCGCGCGAACTGCCGCGCAAACTCGGTCTCGCCACTGGCATGGCCGTGGTGGTCGGCGTGATCATCGGCAGCGGCATCTTCCGGGTGCCATCGGGTATCGCCGCCGACACCGGCAACCTCACCGGCATCGCGCTGGTCTGGATACTGGGCGGCGTCGTCGCGCTGTTCGGCGCGCTGTCGGTTGCCGAACTTGCCGCGATGTATCCCGCGGCCGGCGGACCCTACGTGTACCTGCGCGAAGCCTACGGCCGTCCGCTGGCGTTCCTGTTCGGCTGGATGTGGCTGCTGACCACGCCCATCTCGTGGGCGGCGCAAAGCCTGATGTTCGCCGAGTACCTCGGCTTTTTCGTGCCGATACCCGAACAGGCCCAACATGCGATCGCGGCGGTGCTGATCATCCTGGTCGCGGCCGCGAACTACCGTTCGGTGAAACTCGGCGCGGTGATCCAGAATCTTTCGACCAGCGCCAAGGTGATCGCCATCGTGGGCTTGTCGGTGGCGATCTTCGCGTTCGCGCCGGGCGGGGCACAGAACCCCTTGAATGCGGAACCCATGGGCATGGCGAAATGGTCCGGCATCGGCATTGGCCTGATCGCGGCGCTGTGGGCCTACGACGGCTGGGAGAACCTGACCACGCTGTCGGGCGAGGTGAAGAACCCGCAGCGCAACCTGCCGCTGGCGCTGATCGGCGGCGTGCTGCTGGTGATCGTCGTGTACCTGTTGATCAATGCCGCGTACCTGCGTGCGTTGCCGTTGCCGCAGCTGGCGGCGTCGAAGTCGGTCGCCACCGATGCCGCCACCGCGGTGATGGGTCGCGCCGGCGCTTCGTTGATCGGCGCACTGGTGATGCTGTCGGTGTTCGGCACGCTCAACGGCAGCATCCTTTCCAGTCCGCGCGTGTTTTTCGCGATGGCCGAGGATGGCCTGTTCTTCCGCACCGTCGGCAAGGTGCATCCGAAGTACGAAACGCCGTACGTCGCGATCGGCTTCATCGTGGTGCTGGCGGTGATCTACGTGCTGCTGCGCGATTTCATGCAACTCGCGGAGGGCTATGTGCTGGGCGTGTGGCCGTTCCTCGCATTGTGCGTGATCGGCATCTTCATCCTGCGCAAGACGCGGCCGGATTTCCCGCGCGTGTATCGCACCATCGGTTATCCGGTGATTCCGGCATTGTTCGTGCTGGCGACCTTCGTGGTCGTGGCCAACGCACTGTATGCGCAATTCTGGTCCACCATCGCCAGCATCCTGATCACGCTGGCCGGTTTGCCGCTGTACTACCTGTGGATGTGGCGCCAGCGTAAATTTTTGGGCGATCGTGCCTGATCGCTGCATTGTTGGAGGCGAGCGGTGACCCGAGCCGCCCCAGCTTCGTGAAGATCACCACGGCCATTCGTGGCCTGATTTTCACAACAATCACTTCGAGCAGGAGCGGCTTGAATTGGAGGGAAGCATGAAACGATTTCCGTTGTTCTTTTGCGCGCTGGCACTGGTCGCGCCGCTGTCGTGCATGGCCGCCGGGAACGTCGGACCCGTGCCGGGTCCCGTTGCCCTGACCGTGAGCCTGCCCGATCCGGGCCAGAAGATCGTGTACGTGCATGAGGTCATGCCGGTCGCGCCGGGTCCGCTCACGCTGTACTACCCGAAGTGGATACCAGGCGATCATTCGCCGGACGGCCCCATCAACGACATCATGGGCCTGGAATTTTCCGCGAATGGCCAGCGCATCGAATGGCGGCGCGACGAACTGGATCGATTCACGTTCCATCTGACGGTGCCTGCGGGCGTGCACGAGCTCGACATCGGCTTCCAGTTTCCATCGCATGATCGCGTGACCAGCAATCTTATCGACCTCACCTGGGACCACGTTGCGCTGTATCGCGCCGGTTACCCGACAAAAGATCAGATGTTCCAGCCGTCGCTGGTGATCCCGGTGGACTGGAACTACGGCAGCGCGCTGCAGACCGGCAAGCGCGTTGGCAAGCGCATCGACTTCAATCCGGTGCCGTTCAACACGCTGGTCGATTCGCCGGTGATCGCGGGCAAGTATTTCCGGGAAATCGACCTGACGCCGAAGGGTTCGTCGGTGCATCGCTACCTCGACATGGTGGGCGACAGCGCCGCGGCGATCGCGATTTCCGATCAGCAGAGTGCGGGTTTCCGCCACCTGATCGAGCAGGCGCAGGCACTGTTCCAATCGCACCACTACGACAGCTATCACCTGTTGTTGACCTTGAGCGACCACACCGCCAAGGGCGGTCTCGAACACCACCAGTCGAGTGACGACAAGGCGCGCGGTGGCTCGAAGATGTTCGCCGATCCCGCGCATTTCATGCTCGACGGCTCGCTGCTGCCACACGAGTACACGCATTCGTGGAACGGCAAGTTCATGCGTCCGGTGGGCCTGTGGCAACCCGATTTCGAGCAGCCGGAGAAGCCGAAGCTGCTGTGGGTGTACGAAGGGCTGACGGTGTATCTCGGCGACACGCTGGCCGCGCGCAGCGGCTTGTGGTCGCCGGAAACCTGGCGCGACGCGCTGGCATATCGCGCCGCGGTGATGGCGCATCGCACGGGCCGCGAATGGCGGCCGCTCGTTGACACCACGATCGCCGTGGATTACGGCGCGCCCGAGGCCTGGGCCAACTGGCGCCGGCAAAACGATTTCTACCGCGAGGGCGAATTGCTGTGGCTGGCGGTGGACATGAAGATTCGCGGCTTGAGCCACGACAAGCGCAGCATCGATGACTTCGCGCGCGCGTTTTTCGGCGTCGACAATGGCAGCTTCGTCACCCACACCTACGATTTCGATGATGTCGTTGCCGGGTTGAACAAGATCCAGCCCTACGATTGGGCGACGTTCCTGCACACCTGGGTGGATGGCACGGGTGACCAGGTGCCGCTGCTGTCCGGCATCGAGGCCAGCGGCTGGAAGCTTGTTTACACCGACAAGCCATCGGCTTATGAAAGCGCGCTGGAAAACGTCGGCATGGGCGAACTGGAAGGCCACGGCATCAACGCGATGTTTTCTGTCGGCATGTTCCTGGGCACGGGCGGCCGCATTGAAGACGTTCTGTGGCAGGGTCCGGCGTTCAAGGCCGGGCTGGCGCCCGGCATGCAGATGGTTTCCATCGGCGGACACGCATACAGCACGCAGGGATTGCATGATGCGATCGCCGCGGCACAGAAAAGCAGACTGCCGCTGCAAATCCAGGCGCGCAGCGATGGCGCTATCGGCACCTACACGATCCACTACGACGGCGGATTGAAATATCCGCATCTCGTGCGGGAGCAGGGCAAGCCGGATTACCTGAGGCAACTGCTGGCGCAGAAACCGGTCGGGAGCGGATCATGAAATCGGCTTTGACCCCGGCATTGTTGTTGGCGATGGCGGTGTTCTCGATCACGTTCCCTTCGGCGGGATTCGCTTCCGGCATCCCACCCGCCGATCCGGGCAATCGCGATCTGGCCGCTGTGATCGAACTGGTCAGCGCCGGGCAATTCAAGGCGGCCGATGCCCGCATCGACGCCGCGCTGAAGCAGTCGGGTTTGTCGCCGGACGGGCAGCGTGCGTTCGAATTCCAGCGTGAACGCATGCAGCGCATGCGGCTGGATTTCAGCCTCACCGCCGATCAGGTCGAGGCAAAGCTGCGCAAGCAGATTCCCGATCTCAGCGACGCCGAATTCGCACGCTGGGATGAGCACGGCCTGTTCGAGCACATGGACATCGACGGCAACCGGATGTACTTCAACCGCGCGGCGTCCAACCTGTTCCACCTGAGCGCGGAAGCGGCTGCAAGGCGGAAGGGCGGGACGGTGTTCGTCGACAGCGGCCTGCCGAAAGAGGTCAATGA
>JAGWZT010000244.1 GCA_018971925.1 Lysobacteraceae bacterium
GGGCGCGGTGGCAGGTCGCCCGAGGGCCCTTTGCCGGGATAGCAGAATCCCATCGGCACGATCGCGACCTTGCGCGCGTCGTAAAACGTTGGCTTGTCGATGCCCAGCCACTCGCGCAACTTGTCGCCACTCTTGTCGTTGAAGGGAATGCCGGTGTCGTGCACTTTGCGGCCCGGCGCCTGGCTGACGATCAACAGGCACGCATCGGGATGCGCCTGCAACACCGGGCGGCAGCCATGCGGCAGGTGCTGCGCGCAAACCCGGCACGCGCGGATGCGCGCCAACAGCGCTTCAAAGGATTCGGTCTTGCCGGATGCCGCGGCCGGATGGCGTCGCGTGGTGGTGCGTGCTGCTTTGTTCATTGCGCAAGTTTACGTTGCGCACGCACGCAGTTGCTGCCCCACGTCAATCCGTATATTCGAAGACCTGCACCACCTGCTGCACGCCCGCGACGCTGCGGGCCTGCTGCACGACGGCGTCGGCTTCCGCGTGGCTGACCAAGCCCATCAGATAGACCTTGCCGTGTGCGGTGCTGATCTTCACGCGGCCGGGGTCGAAACCTTTCATGTCGATGTGCAACAGGGACGTTTTCACCGTGGCCGTCAGCGAGGCGTCACGCATGCTGCGCGCAACCGACTGCAGCGGCATCACGTCGATCAGGTTGACGACGCGCTGCACACCCTCGTAACCGGCGACGTCGGCACCCGCGCGTTCCTTCACCTCTTCGGTGCTCGCTTCGCCGATCAACAACAACACGCCGTTGTACACGCTGGTGCCGATGTGCGCGCGGCCCGAGAGTTCGGAATCGTTGTCCAGTGCGCGTTGCGCGGTGATCTGCACGTTGCGGTCGTTCATCAGCCGGTTGAAGCCTCGGCGCGGCGTGAACAGGCTGCACGCCGTCAGGACGGCGCACAAGGTGATGGCGACGGAGATGAGGATGGTCTTGCGCATGAAAATTTCCGGAAGGTCAGACAGGCTCGAAAGCGGCGCGCTGCCAATCGAAGGCGGGCGCGTCCGCATCGCCGTCGAAAGCTATCACATCGAACCTGCACGGCGACGAAGCAAAACGCGGGTGCGCCTGCAGGAACCCCTGCGCCGCGCGCGTGAGCTTCTCGCGCTTGCCGGGGCCGACCGATGCCGCGCTGCCGCCGAAACGTGCGTCGCGCCGGTAGCGCACTTCCGCGAATACCAGTGTCGCGCCGTCGCGCATGATCAGGTCGAGCTCTCCGAAACGGGTGCGGTAGTTGCGTTCGACCAGTTTCAGGCCGGCGCGTTCCATGCACTCGAGGGCAATTTGCTCGAAGCGCGCGCCGATTGCGCCCGGCTTCATGGTTCCGTCGGGGTCGCGCTGTCGGCCGGTTGTGCTTCCAGGCCCGCTGCGACCGGGCGTGCGACGCCGCCCTGGAATTGCACCCAGATCGGCGTGCGCTGCACGTGGCCGAACGCGTCCATCGTCAGTTGTCCGGTTGCACCGGCGAGATAGCTGCCCGAATGGCTGCGCAGCCATTCGAGGTAAGGCATCAATGCGTACGCATCCATACCGAACGCGAACAGGCGCGCCGCCGGACCCGCGGCCGTGGACAGTTGCGAAGCAAGCATCGCGTGACTGGGTAGTCCGGCCTGCGCGTCGTACAGCCATGGTGCGTCGCTGAACTGCACGCCGTCGAGGTCGCCGTCGGCGGTGGCATTTTCGTCGCCCGAATAGACCATCGAGGTCGAAAACACCGGCAGCGTCGAACGTGCCAGCCGCAATTGCGGGAGCAGCAGCCGCGCCTGGTCGGGCCGCAGCAGCGCAACGACACCAGTCTGGCTTCCGGAGCCCGCGAGCGCGGCCTGGATCTGCGCCGCGAAATCGACGTCACCCGGCTGCAACACGATGTCGTTGGCGACCTGTCCGCCAAGACTCTCGAATTCAAGCTTGAACGCCGCGAACGTGCGCGACGAGGTGTCGTCGTTGCCACGGAACACGATGGCCGCGTGGAGGCCCGAAGTGACCATGCGCGCGCCCAGTTGCGCGCCTTCGGCTTCGGGCAGCAAGGCGAATTCGGCACTGCCCGCCGGCACCGGCTGGTTGCCCTGGGCATGGTTCAGGGCGAGCACGGGCACAGGCAGCGAGGCTTGCGAGAACAAGGCGCCGACCGCGCCGCGGCTCAGCGGGCCCACCACCAGCGAGGCGCCGTCCGTGACGGCCTGTTGATAGGCCGCCAGTGCACCGTCGGCGGTGCCGCCGGTGTCGTAAACCTTGATCGTCGGACGTGGTTCCTGGGTAGCCGGCGTGTGGAAGTAGGCGGCGAAGAACCCATCGCGAACGGCCGCGCTTGCCACGGCCACGGGTCCGGTGGCGGGCAGCAGCAGCGCCACATGGGCCGGCATCGCGAAGCCCTGCGGGGCAGATGCGCCAGTCAGCGTGCCGACCGGTTCGTTCAGCTGCGGCAACGCAAGCGGCGTGGCCTTGCCGGAATGCGCAAGCGCCTGGCTGACGTAGGGTTTGAGCGGATCGTTGCCGGCGAGCGTCGGGAACAGCGCATTCAATCCGGCGCTGCCCAGGCCAGCCAGGATCGCGACCACCCGCTGGTGTTCGGCGGCTTGCGCGGCGGGCGGCAACAGCAGGGCGCGTTTCGCCAGTACACGCGCGGCATCGACGCGATGGCCCAAAGCCAGTTGCGCGCGCGCCTGCACGTCCAGCGCCTGCTGTTGCACGTCGGGTGGCAAGGATGGCGGCAGCGCGCCCAGCTGTTTCAATGCGGCATCGGCGTGGCCCCGTTGCAGCGCGGTGTTCGCCGCGTGGATGCGGTCGGCGGCTTGCTGCGACTGCGCTTGCGGGTTGGACAGCGAGGAAGGCCCGAGCGTGGCGCATGCCGTGAACACCAACAGCGCCATCGAAACCAAAACGATGTGCGCGGAATGCCTGATCCTGACCATGCTGATCCTGACCATTTGATCTCCCTGCGCGGTCATCGCGCTGCATTTTGGGCGATGATAGCGGATCGATTCAAGGTGGCAGGGTTCACGATGAAGGGCGGCAGCGCGGGAAAGTTGTGGGTGGTCGCCACGCCGATCGGCAATCTTGGCGATCTTTCGCCGCGCGCCCAGCAGGCGTTGCGCGACGCGAACGTGATTGCCGCCGAAGACACGCGGCACAGCCGTCCGTTGCTGCAGCATTTCGGTATCGCGACATCGTTGACGGCGCTGCACGAACACAACGAACGCGTGGCGCTGGCATCGCTGATCGCGAGGCTGCAGGCCGGCGAAGACGTGGCGCTCATTTCGGATGCGGGCACGCCGCTCATCAGTGATCCGGGTTTCCGGCTGGTGCGTGCCGCGCGTGAAGCCGGCATCGACGTCGCGCCCGTGCCGGGCGCCTGCGCCGCGATCGCGGCGTTGTCGGTCGCGGGTCTGCCGAGTGATCGATTCGTGTTCGAGGGGTTTCTTCCCGCGAAGGCCCCTGCGCGGCGCGAACGGTTGCGCGAACTCGCCGACGAGGCGCGCACGCTGGTGATCTACGAATCGTCGCATCGCATCGTCGAATGTTGTGCGGATCTGCGCAATGCGTTCGGCGCGGAACGCGAGGCACGGCTGCTGCGCGAATTGACCAAGCTGCACGAGACCTGCATCGGCATGACGCTGGGCGAAATTGCCGCGCGCGTCGCGGATGACCCGGAGCAACGCCTTGGCGAATGCGTCCTGGTGATCGCCGGGCGTGGCGAAGAAGCCGACGCGAAGCTTGCCGAAGGCCGGCGTGTGTACGCGCTGCTGCGCGCGGAGCTCGCGCCCGCGCAAGCGGCGAAACTCGCTGCCGCGATCAGCGGTGCGCCGCGCAAGGATTTGTACGGCGGCTGATAGAATCGTCCGCGGAGTCGGCCGGACAGTCGCGTCGTTCGCAAGAACGCCGAGGAAAGTCCGGGCTTCGAAGGGCAGGGTGCCAGGTAACGCCTGGGCGGCGCGAGCCGACGGACAGTGCAACAGAGAGCAGACCGCCGATGGCCCCGCAAGGGGATCAGGCAAGGGTGAAACGGTGGGGCAAGAGCCCACCGCGAGTCTGGCAACAGACCGGCAC
>JAGWZT010000245.1 GCA_018971925.1 Lysobacteraceae bacterium
CTCATGCGCGCGCCGCCCGGTAGAGATGCAAGCGTGGCTCGACCGACGCGATGGCATCGAAATCGCGGTCGTTTGCCAGCAGCATCACTTCGTGTTCGATGGCGGTTTGGGCGATAACGCAGTCGTGGCCGTTGCGTGGGGTGATGCCGGCCCAGCGGCAACGCGCATAAAGCTTTGCCGCAGCCTCGTGCAACCGCCGTGGCGAAGCGACGTGCAAGGTGGGCAGCGTCGAAAAATACCCGCGCAGGCGCTCGAAACGATCCGGGGTCGAGGCGCCCTGCAAGACCTCCTGGTACACGAGGAATGACAGCGCTGCCTCCCGGGTCTCCAGCAGCACGCGCAAATCGGCAACCTGGCGCGTTACGCGCCGGCGCAAAAGGTCGATCCAGACGGTACTGTCAACGAGAACCACGCGCCCGCTCGCCGCGTGCGACCCGGACGTCGTACCCCGGATCGATCAAATCCTGTCCGACCAGATCGAGGATGTTCTTCTGCGACTTCGTGTGCACAAGTTGGCGTAATGCGATATCGACCACCTCGCGCTTGGTTTTGGCGCCGGTCGCCTTCATCGCGCTTTTCACCAACTTGTCGTCGAGAACGATGTTCGTGCGTGTGCCCATATACACCTCCGATGTGTATCGTAGCGCACTATTCCAGGTTCTGCACCTGTTCGCGCATCTGCTCGATCAGCACCTTCAGGTCCACCGCCGCACGGGTGGCGCGCGGGTCGACGGATTTGGACGCCAGCGTGTTGGCCTCGCGGTTGAATTCCTGCATCAGGAAATCCAGCCGGCGGCCGACCGGTTCATCCAGCGTGAGGATGCGACGCGCCTCGCTGACGTGGGCGTCGAGCCGGTCGAGTTCTTCGTCCACGTCGATGCGCGAGAGTTGCAGCACCAGCTCCTGTTCGAGCCGGCCGGGATCGGCGGCTTGCGCCAACTCGGCCAGCTTCGCTTCCAGCCTGGCGCGCAGAGCCGCGCGAATGTCGGGCAACATCGTGCGTACTTCGCCGACGATGCGCGCGACCCCGTCCAGCCGTTCGCGCAGCACCGCCGCGAGTTTTTCGCCTTCGCGCGCGCCCGTCGACGAATTCCGCGAGTGTGTGGTCCAGCAGCTCCAGCGCGGCTTGCGCCAAGCCGTCCTGGTCGAGTTCCGGTTTCGCCAACAGGCCCGGCCACTCGAGCAAACCCGCGAAGTCGGTCGCCAACTGCGGGAAATGCGTCTTCAATGCATTGGCCGCTGCAGCGAGCTGCGCGGCCGTGCGCTCGTCCAGCAGCAAATCCGCCGCTGCGGCCGGCGGCCGGTAGCGGAACGTGGCATCGACCTTGCCGCGCGACAACCGCGCCGCGATCCGCTCACGCACCTGGGGTTCCAGCGTGCGCAATTCGTCGGGCAGACGCACGCCGGTTTCGAGGAAGCGCGAATTCACCGCGCGCACCTCGCACGCCAGCCAGCCCTGCGGCGTCGAATCTTCCTTGTTCGCGTAAGCGGTCATGCTGCGGATCATGCTGGCGTTCCGGGGCGTCGTGACAGACCACGATGGTAAACTGTCACGCTCTCAGCGGATACCTTCCCGATGGCCAACCTGCGTCCTTCCGGCCGCGCGCCCGATGCCCTGCGCGCCGTGACGATCGAGCGCCGTTACACCAAACACGCCGAGGGTTCCGTGCTGATCGGCATGGGCGACACGCGCGTGCTGTGCACCGCCAGCGTCGAGGAACGCGTGCCGCCGTGGCTGCGCGGCAAGGGCGAAGGCTGGGTCACCGCCGAGTACGGCATGCTGCCGCGCGCGACGAGTGAACGTACCCAGCGCGAAGCTGCGCGCGGCGGACAGGGCGGGCGCACCATGGAAATCCAGCGCCTGATCGGGCGCAGCTTGCGCGCCTGCGTGGATCGCGCGGCGCTGGGCGAACGCGTGATCACGCTCGATTGCGACGTGTTGCAGGCCGACGGTGGCACCCGCTGTGCGTCGATCACCGGTGCCTACGTCGCCCTGGTCGACGCCGTTTCCGAATTGATGCAACGCGGCGCGCTGAAACGCAACCCGATCCATGGCGCGGTCGCGGCGGTTTCGGTGGGCATTTACCAGGGCGTGCCCGTACTGGATCTCGACTACACCGAGGACTCCCGCTGCGACACCGACATGAACGCGGTGATGAACGATGGCGGCGGCTTCATCGAGTTGCAGGGCACTGCCGAAGGCCATGCGTTCCGGCGCGAAGAACTGGACGCGTTGCTGGCCTTGGCGCAAAAAGGCATCGGCGAACTGATCGAAGCGCAACGCGTCGCGCTCACGGCATGAAGCTGGTGCTGGCCAGCAGCAACGCAGGCAAACTCGCCGAATTGAGCGAGTTGCTGGCCGGCAGCGGCATCGAACTCGCCGCGCAGTCGGAACTCGACATCGGCGAGGCCAGGGAAACCGGGCTGACGTTCGTCGAGAACGCGATCCTGAAAGCCCGCCACGCGTCGCGTGTTTCCGGCATGCCCACGCTGGCCGACGACTCGGGCCTGTGCGTGGACGCACTGGATGGCGCACCGGGACTTTATTCCGCGCGCTACGCCGGCGTCCACGGCGACAACGCCGGCAACAACGTGAAACTCCTGCGCGAACTCGAAGGCGTGCCGGACGCGCAACGTACCGCGCACTTCGTGTGCGTGCTGGCATTGCTGCAAAATGCGAATGATCCCGATCCGATCATCGCCACCGGCCGCTGGCGCGGCCGCGTGTTGACCGCGCCGCGCGGCGAACGCGGTTTCGGCTACGACCCCGTATTCCTGCCGGACGATGGCGGCGGCCTGGGTTCGGCCGAACTCGAACCCGCGTTGAAAAACCGCATCAGCCATCGCGGACAGGCATTGGCGGCGCTGCGCGAAATGCTTTTCCCCTCTCCCTTCGGGAGAGGCGGCCGCAGGCCGAGCGCGCAGCGCTTCCCGCAGGGCGGGTGAGGGTACGCGCTTGCGACAGCATTTCCGCGACGGCGAACCCTCACCCCAGCGCTTCGCGCTCGGCGCTTCGCGCCGCCTCTCCCGAGGGGAGAGGCGCTTGTTCCCGCCGCTATCCCTCTACATCCACATCCCCTGGTGCGTGAAAAAGTGCCCGTACTGCGATTTCAATTCGCATGGGCTGCGCGCGGCGATGCCGGAGCGCGACTACGTCGTCGCACTGCTGGCGGACCTGGACGCCGACCTGGCCGACTTCGGCGATACCGTCCGCGGACGCGAGATCATCAGTGTGTTTTTCGGCGGAGGCACGCCCAGTCTGTTCGCGCCGGATTCGATCGCGGAAATCCTCGATGGCACTTCCACGCGCACTCCGTTCGCGCGCGATTGCGAAATCACGCTGGAAACCAATCCCGGCACGGTCGAACACGGTCGCTTCGACGGTTACCTGAAGGCCGGCGTCAACCGGATCAGCTTCGGCGTGCAGAGTTTCGATGACGAAAAGCTGCGCGCGCTCGGACGCATCCATTCATCCGGCGAAGCGGAGTCTGCTGTGAAGCTCGCGCAGGATGCCGGTTACACCAACATCAATCTCGATTTGATGTATGCGCTGCCCAATCAGAATCTGGATGATGCACTGGCCGACATCGAACGCGCGATCGCGCTCTCACCCGCGCATCTTTCGCATTACCAGTTGACGCTGGAACCCGGCACGCCATTCGCCAGACGGCCGCCGCCATTGCCCGACCACGACGCCGCCTGGGACATGCAGGAGGCGTGTCAGGCACGGCTGGCGAATGCCGGATACGCGCAATACGAAGTTTCCGCGTACGCGCAATCGGGAAAGCGTTGCCGCCACAACCTCAACTATTGGCAATTCGGCGATTACCTCGGCATCGGGGCCGGTGCGCACGGGAAACTCACGAACGAACGCGCGGTGCGCCGGCGCTGGAAAACCCGTTCCCCCGTCGCCTACCTGCAGAACGCGCGCACGCCGCAACGCATCGGGGGCGATGAAACCGTCGACGCGGAACAACTGCCGTTCGAGTTCATGTTGAATGCCTTGCGCCTGAATGA
>JAGWZT010000246.1 GCA_018971925.1 Lysobacteraceae bacterium
GAGGTATGTTCCGAGCACGAACGAGTTTCCGGTCGAACGATCCACCCCGTGTGTGCCCCAGCTGCAGCACACCGTCGCATCCGCCATCGCATAGAAAGTGGTGTCGTGCGCCACCGCGATCACCAGCTTGCCGGGCTGCTTCGGGATCTGGCGGAACAGTTGCTTCTCGACGTATTCCGAATCGACCACGGCAAACGACCGCCCGCTGCGTTTCGAATGCAGCAGGTAACCGTATCCCCGCGGGACCTCGATGGTGACCGCCTTCGTCTCGGGGGCGCCCAGCAACGTATGCCCCTGTGCCGCGCGCGGAAACGTCGCGCGCAACAGTCCATCGCCGTACTGCGTTGCCTTGCTTCCGGCAAAGCGGTACTTCGCAAAAATCGGCGACCCCAGGATTCGCGGCAGGTCGGGGGTCGCATCCATCACACCCGTCCTGCTCGCGAACGCAAGCCTGATCGGAACCAGCAAAACGGGAACCACGGTGTTTCCGGGTTTGGCAGGGTCCTGTCCAGCGAACGTGTACGTATTTTCGCCGATGCTTCGGGTAAACGTCGGGACCGTGCCCCGCGCGTGCGCCAGGCAACAGCACAGGGCAAGGGCGGCGGCGAGGCAAGCGGTCTGGATTCGCATGGTCGGCATGGTGGATCCTGGAAGAGAATGGCAGGTGTCGCGGGTGTCCAGGCTTCGCCGATGCAGCGAACCCCAGGCCCGGATTTCAAGCTCAATACAACAAGTACTGCTTGCGTTCACGCTTGAATGTATCGAGGCGCTTTTGCCACTGTTTCTGCATGGTCTTGATCGAAACCCCGTCTTCGATGTCCTCGCGCACCCAGCTGTTGCCAGCCAGGCGGTCGAAATCGCCCGGGTCGAACTTGAATTGCGTCGGGTACGCATCGTGTATGGCCTTGATGAGCGCCAAGGCATCGACCACCGGGTCGAAGGTGTTGCGATCGAAAACGTAGATCTCGATTCCGCCGCACGATTGTCCCTGATACTTGGAAAATGTTGGCGTGAAGTACGCGGGGCGAAACCGGACGCCCGGCAAATGCTCGGCGTTCATGGCGCGCGCCAGTTTCTCCGCATCGATCCACGGCGCGCCGATCAGCTCGAACGGACGCGTGGTGCCGCGCCCTTCGGAAACGTTGGTCCCTTCGAACAAACCCATGCCGGGGTACACCAGCGCGGTGTCCAGCGTCGGCATGTTCGGAGAGGGCATCACCCACGGCAACCCGGTGTCGTCGTAGTACATCGAACGTTTGTAGCCGCGCATCCTGACCACGGTCAGGTCGGCATGGATGCCGAAGCGGTCGTTGAAAAGTCCCGCCAGTTCGCCCACCGTCATGCCATAGCGCAGCGCAATCGGATACTTGCCCACGAACGATGCGTATCCGGGTTCCAGCACCGGCCCCTGCACGTGAATCGCGTCGATGGGATCGGGCCGATCCAGCACGATGAAAGGAATGTGCGCCCTTGCCGCCGCCTTCATGGCGTCGGTCATCGTGTAGAGGAAGGTGTAGAAACGCGTACCGACTGGCTGGATGTCGAATACCAGCGCGTCCACGTTTTTCAACATGCCGGGCGTCGGGCCACGATTCGTTCCGTACAGGCTGTAAACCGGCAGACCCGTTTCCGGATCATGCTCCGCACCCACGCCGCTGCCCGCCTGGTGCGCGCCACGAAAGCCGTGTTCAGGGCCGAACAGTGCCACCAGGTGCACGCCGGGCGCCCGTTCCAGCAGGTCGACGTCGCTGACCAGCTGCCGGTCGACGCCGGTGGGGTTGCTGATCAGCCCGACATTCTTTCCCCGGATCAAATCCAGGCGATCGTGCAGCAGCACGCTGATGCCGGGCTCGACCGCCGTCACGGCGCCGCTGCCGACATCCCCGCCCTGCGCCAACGTCGGCACGACGCACAACGCCAACGATATGGCGAACATGGCGA
The DNA here is from genome assembly GCA_018971925.1 of Lysobacteraceae bacterium. GTDB lineage: Bacteria > Pseudomonadota > Gammaproteobacteria > Xanthomonadales > Rhodanobacteraceae > 66-474. The sequence goes on from JAGWZT010000246.1 coordinate 1,942, forward strand.
GCACCGCATGTGTCCGTCCGAACATCGCCGCGTCCGCTCAATAGCCCTGGCGCAACCAGTCCGTCCTGGACTTTATCCAGGACGTGACACTCCTGCTGCCCACTTTCACGTCATGTACGTACCAGCCACGCCCGTTGACCTCGGAAGGCGCCCGGTAGAGGAACTGGACGTACCGCGTGCCGGACGGCAGTTTGTACGTTTTTGACTGCCAACCGTCGCTGGATCCCGCCAACCGCGCCAACGGCGTCCACTGCACGCCGTCCGGGGAAGCCTGGATGATCGCGCGCGCGTCGCCGGGCTCGTTGCGATACCACGTTTGAAATGACAATGTGCCGTCGCTTCCCGCGTCGATCCTGGCAGTCAGTTTCCGGTTCATGAATTCGCCATAGCCGGCAAACCATGCGTCGCCCCCGCCGGGTATCGCGACCGGAATCGCGGCCGCGATGTCTGTGAACACCTGCCTGATCGCGGTGACCACCGAAGCCCCGTCGCGGGTCGGGTGCACGCGATTGGTCAGCAGGATCGCGACGACGTCATTGGGTTTGTTGATCGCGATCATGGTGCCGGTATAGCCCTCGTGACCAATCGTGTGCGGCCCCGACAGGGCGCCCATCATGTAACCACGATCGATCGACCAGCCGAGACCGGTCGCGTCATCGGGGAAGTCCTTGTCCCAGTTCGTGCCGATCAATTGCACCGCGCGCGCAGACAGGATGCGCTGGCCCGCGTAGATACCGTCATCCAGCATCATCTGGGCAAAGGTCGCGAGGTCGCGTGCATCACTGAACAAGCCAGCGTGGCCGGCGACGCCGCCCAGCGCCCAGGCGTTTTCGTCGTCCACCTGCCCCCACAGCAGGCCGCGTTGCGTCCACGGTTGATATTCGGTTGCAGCGATACGTGGCCTCAAGCTTGCCGGCGGATCGTACATCGTGTCCGCCATGTGCAAGGGTTCGGTGATGTGCCGGCGAACGAACACGTCTTCGCGCTCGCCGCTCAATTTTTCGACCAGTGCGCCCAGCGTGATGAAGTTCATGTCGCTGTAGACATACTTCGTGCCGGGCGTGTAGACCAGTGGTTGCTGCAATACGTTATCGATCCGGGACTGGCGATCTCCCGGTATCTCGTAAAGCGGTATCGGCGGGTCGGGCGCCAAGCCGGACGTGTGCGTCAAAAGTTCTCGCACGGTGACGTTTTGCTTGCCGTGGGCTGCAAACTTCGGCAGGTACTTCGCGACCGGCGCGTCCAGGCTGAGCTTGCCCTCATCCCACAACTGCATCACCGCGGTCGCGGTGAACAACTTGCTGACCGATGCCAAGTCGAAAATGGTGTCCTTCGCCATCGGGACCGGGTGCGCCATCGTGTCGTAATCGGCATTGGTGTAAACCGCTGCTTCCCCGTACGCCTTCCATTTGGCGATCACGCCGCGCCGGGCCACCAGCACCACCGCGCCCGGCGCAACGCGCCTCGCCAGGATGCGGTGGATGGTGCCGTCCACGGCATCGAGCGGCGCCTCGACCAGGCCCGCAGACCGCGGCGGCCCCTCGCCCAGAACAGGTTCGCACGGGCACCCCGGCGCATCCCATGGGTACGGGTGCTGGCCGGCGCCCTGCCCAGCCCAAGTGACCGACAACGGCGCGACTGCGATGGCCAACCAGACCAGCAGCTTGCCGATGTTTCTCGCAGTTTTGCAATCGACGCTTGCCACCATGTAATTGAACTCCTGCGTTGTCGTGTTCCGGAACCGTGAATGCCGTTCACCCAAGGGGAACGTCGCGCATAGGCGAGTTCGGCGACGCCACGGCGACCGCCGCGTCCCCCGCCAACACGCCGGCGTCACGCAAGCGCCGCCGCAAGTGATCCAGTTCGTCTGCGTAAAAGGTGGCGCGCGCGTTGCCGCGCCGTAGCGGTTGCCGTACCTGCGCGGCACTGGGCGTCAGCACGACGCGCGATGTCTTGTGGGCCTCGAGGCAAGCGCGATCGAATGGCAACCCGCAGAAATCCAGAACACGGCGAATGACGCGTTCCGGATCGGCCACCAGCGCCTCGTACTGCAGA
>JAGWZT010000247.1 GCA_018971925.1 Lysobacteraceae bacterium
TGGGATCGATGGAGATGCGCACCGGCAAGCGCTGCACGATCTTGATCCAGTTCCCCGACGCGTTCTGCGCGGGCAGCAGCGAGAACGCGCTGCCGGTGCCGACGCCGAGGCCCACGACCTTGCCGTGGTACTTCACCGAGCTGCCGTAAATGTCCGAAGTCAGCGTCACCGGCTGGCTGATGCGCATGTCGGTGAGCTGGGTTTCCTTGAAGTTCGCATCCACCCACACCTGGTGCAAAGGCACCACCGCCATCAGCGGCGTGCCGGGTTGCACGCGCTGACCAACCTGCACGGTGCGCTTGGCGACGTAACCCGACACCGGCGCCAGCAGCGTCATGCGTTGATCGTTCAACCATGCCGCGCGCACCCTGGCCGCCGCCGCCTTCACGTCGGGGTGGGTCGCGATCTGCGTGTCGGAAACCAGCGCATCGGTAGTGGCGAGTTGCGCCTGCGCCGCGGTCAAAGCGCTTTCGGCGGTGGTCAGGGCATCGCGTGCATGCGCGAGCTCCTCGGCGGAAATCGCGCCCGACGCCGCCAGCCCCTTGCGGCGCTGGAAGTCGGCCTGGGCCTGTTGCACCACTGCCTCGCGCGCGGCGACATCGGCCTTCGAGGTGTGCACGGTGCTGTACAAACCACGCACCTTGCGCACCGTCTGCGCCAGCGCGGCTTCCGCCTGCGCCAGCGCAACGTCGGCATCGGCAGGGTCCATCTTCACCAGCGTCTGGCCTTCGCGCACGTAGTCGTTGTCGTCGGCGCCAATGCTGACGACGGTGCCCGGCACCTGCGGCGTGATCTGCACCACGTTGCCGTTGACGTACGCATCGTCGGTACCCTCGTACCAGCGGCCAACCAGGAAGTGATAGAGCGCCCAGATGATCGCGACGATCACCACGACGCCGACCAGGCCGCGCAACAGCCAGCGGCGCTTGTTCAGACGTTGGGCCTTGAGCTGGTCGGCGCGTTCGTCATCGGTAACGGGATTGGGATTGATGGGCGAAGTCATTGTCTGGCCTTGTCCGCGGATGGCGGGATGGAAGTCATGGTGGCGAGCGCGGGTGCATCCTTGGCGGGCTCGAAGCCACCGCCCAACGCTTCATTCAACGAAGCCCACGCATTGCTGCGCTGGGTCTGCACGGAGGCAAGTTGCTGTTCGGCGGCGATCAGTTCCTGGCGCACGCTCAGAGCCTCCAGGAAGTTGCCGACGCCGGCGCGGTAGCGCTGCATCGCGAGCTTGTAGGCATCCTCGGCGCTGTCGCGTGCGGTTTCGGCATCCGTCACCTGCGCATCCAGTGAACGCATGTCATCGACTTGCGCGGCGACCTGGTTGATCGCGTGCACCAGCGTCTGGTTGTACTGCGCCACCGCGATGTCGCGCGCGGCGTCCTTCCCGGCGAGATTGGCGCGCAGCGCGCCGCCCTCGAAAATCGGCAGGCTCAGCGCCGGCTGGACGGTGTAGAAGCGATTGCTCAACGAAAAAAGATCCATCGCGGACGGCGCGACCAGACCCACCAGCGAGCTGATGCCGATGTTCGGCAGGAACCTGGTCTTGGCCGCCTTGATGTCCTTGCCCGCGGCTTCCACGCGCCAACGCGCGGCGACCACATCGGGTCGCCGGCCCAAAAGGTCGGCCGGCAAATCGCTAGGCAGCGCCAAGGCGGGAATCGCGGGTAGCGCGGGACGTTCGATCGACAGCGCCCGATCCGGGCCCTTGCCCAGCAGCGCGGCCAACACCAGGCCACTCGTGTGCACCGCATTGTCGGCGGCTTCGAGGTGCGCGCGATCGCTCGCGGCCTCACCCTGGATACGCGCCAGCGAGAACTTGCTGTCGATACCGTTGGCAACACGCTTGTTGGTCAGGTTCAGGAAATCCTCTGCGCGCTGCAGCTCATCCTGCGCGAGATCGCGTTGCGCATAAGCGCCGGCAAGGCCGAAATACGCCTGCACCACGTCCGCCGAAAGCTTCAGCCGCGCGGCCTGCGCATCGACTTCCGCTGCCCGTGCATTGCCAACCGCGGCCTGCCACGCGGCGCGCTTGCCGCCCCACAGGTCAAGATCCCATTTGAAACTCAGGTAACCGAACCTGATGACACCGAAATGCCCGGAGGCCAGCGGCGGCAGCAATGGCGGCACGCGCGCACCCGCGGCACTCGCACCCGCATTCAGCGTCGGCTTGCGCGCGGCGTCGGCGGCACCGGCGGCGGCCAGCGCCGCGCGAACACGCGCGTCGACCAGCGACATGTCGGGGTTGTCGACAAGCGCTTCATCCACCAGCTTGTCGAGCTGCGTGTCACCGATGGCCTTCCACCAATCCTCGCGTGGCCACGCGGTGGCATCCAGCTTCACGCCGGCAAGACTTTGTTCTGCATGCAGACTGCCCGCCCGCATGGGCGCAGCGTCGGACCGCAGGCCACCGGTACCGGCGCAGCCGGCCAGGACGGCAGCCGTCAACGCGACGGCAATGCCGAGACGGTGTCTGGAAACCTGAGGGGTCATGGTGTTGGCCGGAAAAATGATTGACGTTGGGGCGGAGCGGAGCGACTCAACCCCGTTGGTTCGATTCGCGTTTGGTACGGACATCGTCCAGAACCCGCGTCAGCACGCCGTGCAACGCTTCACGCTCGCGTGACGTGGTGCATGCAAAAGTGCGCTCCGCTACCGCGTCGCAATAACCGATCATGCGCTTGCGCAGGTTCTTGCCTTGGGTGGTCAGTTCAAGCCGCAGCGCGCGGCGATCGACCGGATCAGGAAGCCGCTTGAGATAGCCCCGTTGTTCCAGTTTGTCAAGCAAACGCGTCAGCGCGCCCGGGTTGTAGTGCAACGCGCGCGCAAGTTCGACGGGTGTCAGCGGTTCTTCGTGCCCGAGAAACTTGAGCGCGAGGAATTGCGTGAAGTTCAGGTCGACGCCCTGCCGCGTCATCTCCTGCTCGACCTCCGTCACGAATTCCGCGCGCAGCCTGCCGATCAGCCGGCAGAGCTGGAAGGAATGGTCGGAGACAGTTTCGGGGCGATTCATGCCGAGGATGATACTGTCTTGGCTTTAATTGTCAAGGCAATTATAATACAGGCAACAAGATGGCTCCGTTCACACCCGAGCGGCGCCGTTTTGCTTCCTGTCATGCAGAGCAAGAAGAAGGAGAACGACATGAACGGCATCCGGCGTGGATTGATGGCGGCGGCTTGTCTGGCAGTTTGCACACCCGCGCTGGCAACGGGGTTCGACCTGACCGCGGGCCCCAGCGTGACGTCGTCGGAACGCGGTACCGCCGCGGTATTCGCCAGCGCGTTCGGCGAACGACCCGACGACCATCGCATCCACTTCGAACCGATCGGGACGCTCGGCTGGATCGACTCACGCCACACCCGCACGGACAACCTGGATCACCAGGTGTTCGTGGCCGGCGCTGGCGTACGCATCCTGACGGCGAACCCCCACTGGTTCGTCAGCGAGCAATTGGCGGCAACCAGCGCCCGCACCGACGCGCTGTCGAGCCGCTTCGAATTCATGACCAGCGCCGGTTGGCAAAGCGGCCACTTTATCGTGATGCTGCGGCACATCTCCAACGCGCATCTTGTGGGTGGCGGCAAGAATCTGGGCGAGACGATGCTGTTGGGCGGCGTTCGGTTCTAGTCACCCGTCGCCACGGGCCTTGCCGGATCACCCACCCAACCGCTCCATGACGGCGCGAACACGCGCGAGCCGTGCAAGCCGGCCACTTCCATCGCCAGCAGGTTGTGGCACGCCGTCACGCCGGAGCCGCACATGTGCACGACATCGCGCGGCGCATGACCGGCCAGCACCGCGTCGAATTCAGCACGCAGTGCATCGGTGGTTTTGAAGTGCCCGTCGGCAGCCAGATTCTGCGAGAACGGACGATTGCGTGCGCCCGGCACATGGCCGGCGGCGCGATCGATGGG
>JAGWZT010000248.1 GCA_018971925.1 Lysobacteraceae bacterium
CCGGTCAGGCTTTCGAGCGCGCGCGAGATGGCCTCGTGGCTGACGTCGTCGGATTCCTGGAACAGGGCCGCGATCATGGGCAGCGTGAGGGGTTGCTGGGCCGCGAGCAGCGCGGCCTCGACGACGTTGTTGATGTCTTGTTGTTCCACGTTGAGGGTCTGCCTCGTGAAGTTTCGGAAACGAATCGCCCGGAGGCGAAGCGGTCAAACGGAATGCGGTCGCGCGATGGTCTTGCGAACCCCAGCCGTTCAGTCGGTGGCGTCCGCGACCGCGCGGGCCTTCAGGTAGATGGGCGCAAGCGGCGCGTCCTGCATGATTTCGATCAGCCTGTCCTTGGCCAGTTCCAGCAATGACAGGAACGTCACCACCACCCCGAGCCTGCCTTCGGATGTCTCGAACAGGCTCTCGAAGCGATGGAAGGTGCCATCGCCCAGCCTGCGCAACACTTCGCCCATGCGCTGGCGCACCGACAGCGGTTCGCGCTCGACCTCGTGGTGGCCGGACAGTTCCGCGCGGTGCAGCACGTCGCGCATGGCCAGGAGCATCTCGCGCAGATCCACCGGTGGCGGCAGGCGCACGATCTTGCGGTCGGGCACGAAGGCTTGCGCATTGTCGAGGTCGCGCTCCATGCGCGGCATCGTGTCGATGTCCTCGGCAACCTTCTTGAAGCGCTCGTATTCCTGCAGACGGCGTACCAGTTCTGCGCGCGGGTCTTCCTCCACGCCTTCTTCCACCGGCGGCCTTGGCAGCAGCAAGCGTGATTTGATCTCGGCCAGGATCGCCGCCATCACCAGGTACTCCGCCGCGAGCTCGAGGCGCATCTCGTGCATCACGTCGATGTAATCCATGTACTGGCGGGTGATCTCCGCGACGGGAATGTCGAGGATGTCGAGGTTCTGCCGGCGGATCAGGTACAGCAGCAAATCCAGCGGACCCTCGAACGCCTCCAGGATCACTTCCAGCGCGTCCGGCGGGATGTACAGATCCTGCGGAATCTGCAACACGGGCTGGCCGTGCACCACGGCCAACGGCATCTCTTCCTGGCGCGGCGTATCCGGGCGGGGCGGGTCCGGTGAGAGGGTTGCGGTATCGGTGGATTGGGGTTCGGTGCTCATTCGGCACTTGTTGTAAGCGGGCTGGCGGCAACGTAGGTGACGCAACCCGGGGTCTGCATTACTTGCTCATCGTCTGCGGTGCGCCATCTGTCGTGGGCGGCACCTGGCTCCGCTGGAGTTCCACCGTTCCGCAAGGCGGGCGCGGCAGCTTCGATATCGGATTGCAACTGGATGCGTCACCGGTCCCGCCGGGCTGTGTATCCGTAACCACCATGGGCCGGCACCGCCAGCCTCTCGCGTGCCCCGGAAGGGCAATCCCCTGAATCCAACCGCAAGCGAGAAAGTCGCGACCGCTCGAGACTGGCCGCTGGTGGCGGCCTGGCGCCGCCGATGCCGGCAAGGGTGCACCGGCCATACGCCCGCTAGGGTAAGGCCGAAAGGGCGCCAAGTCCAGTACCTGCGGCCGAATCTTGGCCCGTAACTTGCTTCAGGAACAGGGGAAGCTTTTCGCCGTCACGCTTGTGGCGGAACGCAAGATGCGGGGTGACAGGGGAATGTTCAACGTGGCGAACGATTACAAACCGGATCCGGAGGCCGACGCGCACGTCCGGCACGCACGGATGATGCGGCAGACCGCGGTGCTGATGAGTCGGCGCGGCGATGTATGGCAAACCGACCTCGAGGACATTTCGGCCACCGGCGTGCGCCTTGCGCGCCCGGCCGAGTGGCACGGCAAGCCGGGTGACGTGTGGGTGCTCGACATGCTGTTCGGCGACGAGATCAACGTCCACGTGATGGCCGAGGTGGTGCGCGTCAGCGGCAGGAACATCGCGCTGGCTTTTGCGCGCATCCCCGAGGACACGCAAGCGGCGTTGTGGACACTGCTTGGTGGTTACGCCGACACGCTCGAGCCTTGGGACGAGGACGCCAATCAGGCATGAAAAGAGAGGCGGCCCGAAGGCCGCCTCTTTGTTGTTGCGGTTCCGACATCAATGTCCGGGGCCGTTGTCGTGCTTCTTGTTGTCCGGCTGCCCCTTGCCCCGCTCGCCTCCGCGTGCGGCTGGTTGCCTGGATTCGTTGCGGGGCGGCGCTGCGCGTTCCTGACGGAACGACTGACTGGGCTGCCGCATTTGCTGGGGTCGCTCGCGCGGTGCCTGCACGTACCCGCGCTCCTGCGATTGCGCAGTGCGTTCCTGACGGAACGACTGATCCGCCGGTCGTGGCGTTTGCGCACGATTGCGGGGTGCCTGCACCATGCCCCGGTTTGGAGCGGCCGTCGTCGGGCGGGCACGTTGCGGTGCCGCGATCATTCGGTTGTTGGAAGGCGAAGGGGTGCGCACGGCGTGCGGTCCGCTGAAGCTTCCCGCGCGCTGTGTGGCGAACACAGCTGGCCGGCCCTGGTTGGCCTTGAAACGCTGCGCCGGATTGCGCATGGCGGTATCGCGCTGCTGCGTCTGCATCGAGGTCGGTTGGATGCGGCGCTGGTTGGCCCATGCACGTTGTTGGGCGCTGGGTTGTGCGCTGATGCCGCCACGTCCGCCGTTGTAGCTGACCCGGTTCACGTTGACGTTGTTGATGACGGTCCTGTTGACGTACACGTTGCGAATGTTGGTGACATTGACGTTGTTGACCGCGCGGTTGTAGTAGAAGTCGCGCCCTCGCCAGTAACCGCCGACGTAGCCGCTGCCGAAGTAGCCGTAGCCGTAATTGACACCGCCGTAGAAGCCGACGCGCGAGCCCCAGTAACCGCCGTGCCAGCGATAGAAGCCGTCCGACCAGCCCCACCAGCCCGGCGTCCACAGCAGGCCGATTTGCGGCGGCATCACCCAGGTACCCGGCACCCAGTAGTAACCGCCGTAGCCCGGATCCCATGCCCAGTAGCCGGGCGTCCAGATGTAGCCCGGCCCCGGTATGACGGGTTGCGCGTAAACGGGCAGCGCCGGCGGCGGAATGCCGATCGAAACGCCGATGCCGATATCCACCCCGGCGTGGGCGGCTGGCGGCAGCGCCAGCATGGGCGTGGCCATGAGACCTGCAACGAGCAACGTTGTCGCAATGCGTTTCACGGTGACTTCTCCTGATCGGCCCAAATGGCCTAACCATTAGAACGCGATGCTACGGGCATTGTTGACGCGCGGAAGATCGTCGGTGGTTCACCGTTCATCCGGCATTGGGCGGGGATTCAGCGCCGGGCCGGATACGGCGAGCCATCCTTGTGCCTATATTCGGCGTCGTGACCCGGACCGACGCGCAGGTCGATGTCGGGGTAGTCGCAAACGTCCTCGTCGGGCTTGCGCGAACCCATTTCGAGGCAGCGCACGGGAGCATCCGAGCGATTCACGAAATGGTGTCCGTTCGCGTCGCCTTTCGGGAATGCGGCGCCCTCACCGGCGCGCATGGCGTGTTCGCCGCGGTCGTCGATCAACGTCACCTCGCCCTCCAGCACCCACACGAATTCATCTTCGGCGGAGTGCCAGTGACGCTGGCTCGACCATGCACCGGGCGCCAATTCCAGCAGGTTGACGCCAAAATCGGTGAGACCGCCCGCATCGCCGAGTCCGCGCCGAACGCGGCCCCTGCATGGTTGGTCGAATGGAGCCGGGTAGCCGCAGCCCGTACGACGCGGCAGGGATTCGATGTCGATTTTGGCCATGATGTCCGGCCCTCCACTCTCCGCGGGGGTGTTCAGTGCGTCGTTTTCTTGTTTTCCTCGTCGCGCAACGCGCGCCGGAGGATCTTGCCAACGTTGCTCTTGGGCAATTCCTTGCGGAACTCGATGTACTTCGGCCGCTTGTAACCGGTCAGCTCATCGTGGCAATACTGCCTGA
>JAGWZT010000249.1 GCA_018971925.1 Lysobacteraceae bacterium
ACGAACTGGGCGGCCTGATCACCAAGGTGCAGGGCACCGGCCTGTTGTTCTCGTGCGAACTGGCGCCGCAGTTCAAGTGCTTCGGCGCGGACTCGATCGAGGAATACATGCGCGAGCGCGGCATCAACGTGATCCACGGCGGCGCCAACTCGCTGCGCTTCACCCCGCACTTCAGCATCAATGAAGCCGAGGTGGACCTGCTGGTCGCTCACGTGCGCGAGGCGCTCAAGCACGGTCCGCGGCAGGAAGTCGAGGCCAAGCGCGCGGCGGCATAACGTGCATCTAACTTCACGCCCACTGGCACCTGAACCGCCTTGCGCGGTCCGGGTTCCGGTAGGCACGCGTTTAGCCCGCCGCGGGAAGGCGGCGGTATAGTTCGCAGCGCCGGCAATCGCCGGTCCCGATTTCCACCAGGAGAGAAATCATGCGGATCCGTACTTCGATGTTGGCGCTGGGCCTGACCCTCGGCGCAATGGCTGCCGCTCCGGCTTTCGCCGCGGCGCCGCAAAGTTCCGCCGCGCCCAAGGCGATGACGGCGCAGCAAAGCAAGATGGCCACCTGCAGCCATGAGTCCAAGGGCATGAAGGGCGACGCGCACAAGAAGTTCATGAGCGATTGCCTGCACGGCAAGACCGCGGCCGCCGCGCCGACTGCCAAGACCACCCAGCAGGAAAAGATGAAGTCCTGCAACGCCGACGCCAAGACCAAGGCGCTCAAGGGTGCCGCACGCAAGAGCTTCATGAGCACCTGCCTCAAGGGCTGATCATCGTCAGCCGACGCACCAAACAAACGCCCGGCTCGCCGGGCGTTTTTTTCATGCGCGAAACGCATGAAGGATCAGTGCAGCCACCACCACAGCAACAACGCGACCACGATCGCGACGACCACCCAGCCCGCGGTTTCGATGTGCTTGTGCAGCGCCTTCTCGGCGCGCTCGCCACCCAGCCGGATCACGCCGGCCACCAGGAACACGCGCTTGCCGCGACCCACGGCGATGCCGCCGAGGAACGGCAGGATCGGCATGCCGACGATGCCGCACGCCCAGCTTGCCACTTTCATCGGAATAGGCACGAAGCCCGCGGCGACCAGCAGCCAGAACGCTTTCCATGGATGCGCTTTCGCGTCCGCGCCGAGCGTATGCACCAGCGATTCGAGATGCGGCAGCCAACCAATCTGCGCAAGCAGCGGCTTCACCACGTCGAACGCGTAGTGGCCCAACGCGTAGCCGACCAGCGAGCCGAGCAGTGAAAAGAACAGGCTCAGCGAAGCGAAGTGCCACCACCTGCGCGGCCGCGCCAGCGTCATCGGCGCCAGCATGATTTCCGGTGCAACGGGAAAGATGAAAGCCTCGACGAAACTCAGCAGCGCAAGGCCGACATCGGCGCGCGGTTTCGCGGCCCATTCGATGGCTTTCTCGTAGAGCGGCCGAAAGAGCTTCATGCAGGTTGCGCGCCTGTGATGAGGGATGCTTTCACGAAAGCATCCGGATTTTGTCATTCCGGCGCACGCCGGCCTGCGCCGCGATGACGATCAGGAGCCACGGCGCTCGGCATTCGTTCAAACCAGGCCGCCCAATAGCGGTACGAAACTGACAGGTTCCAGTTCTTCCTTGTGCAACACGTCGCCCTCGCGGCGGAAACGCATCAATCGCTGCGAACCGGCCGGCCCCAACGGGGCAACCATCACGCCACCCTCCGCAAGCTGGTCCTGCAGCGCACGCGGCATCGATTCCCCGGCGGCGGTCAACACTATCGCGTCGAACGGCGCTTCACCAGGCCAGCCGATGTTGCCGTCGTCGTGGCGCGAGCGGATGTTCCCGATCTTCATGTTGCGGAACAGGCGCCGCGCCTTGCGCAGCAATTCCTCGATGCGTTCGATCGTGTAAACCGTGTCCACCAGTTGCGCCAGTACCGCCGCCTGGTAGCCCGATCCGGTGCCGATTTCCAGTACGCGCTTCGGCGTGCCTTGCTCGATCAACAGCTCGGTCATGCGCGCGACCACCCATGGCTGCGAGATGGTCTGGCCCAGCCCGATCGGCAATGCATTGTTCTCGTACGCACGCGCCGACAACGCCTCGTCGAGGAACAGGTGCCGCGGCATGGTGCGGATCACGTCCAGCACGCGCGGATCCTTGATGCCTTCATCACGCAACGTCGCGACCAGTCGGTCGCGCGCACGCTGCGAGGTCATGCCATGTCCGCGCGCCGACACCGCAGCCGTACCGTACAACGTGTTCATGCGGCCTGCTCTCCCTGCAACTGCGCGGTCAGGCCGCCGACCCAGTTGGAAACCTTCTCCAGCGCCTGGAAACGCGTCAGGTCGACGTGGATGGGCGTGACCGATACGAAGCCGCGGCGCACCGCGTCGAAATCGGTGCCGGGCCCTGCGTCGTCGGCATCACCCGCCGCGCCGATCCACCATACCGTGCGCCCGCGTGGATCGCGTTGCGCGATGCACGGCGATGCGCGGTGGCGGCTGCCGAGGCGCGTCACCTCGAAACCTTCGATTTCACTCCACGCGCGATCGGGCACGTTGACGTTGAGGATGGTATCGGCCGGCAGCGGGTCGACCAGCAGGCGCCGCATCAGCAAGGAGACGGCGCGCGCGCCGGAATCATAATGGTGGCCCCTGCCGTCGTGGTGTTCGCCGACCCCGGCCAGCGAAACCGCGATCGCCGGCAGGCCGAGGAAGCGCCCTTCCATCGCGGCCGAAACCGTGCCGGAATAGATCACGTCGTCGCCGAGGTTCGCGGAATTGTTGATGCCGGAAACCACGATGTCGGGCTCGTCGTCCAGCAAACCGGACAACGCGAGATGCACGCAGTCCGTTGGCGTGCCCGCGACGCGATAGCGGCCGTCGTCGAGATGCGTGACGCGCACGGGCTGGTCCAGCGTGAGCGAATTGCTGGCGCCGGAACGATCGCGGTCGGGCGCCACCACCGTCACTTCACCGAGTTCCGCCAAACGTTCGGCGAGCACGAGGATGCCAGGCGCATCCACACCATCGTCATTGCTCAACAACACCCGCATCGCCGCCGAACCCCGAAAGTAGTACTTCGCAGCGGACAAGTTTAGCGGAACGCCCCCGCCAAACCGCGCATCAGTTGCTCGACGCCGGCGCCGGCGCGGCGGTGGAAGCCGGGGGCGGCGAGGCGCTGGCCGCGCCCGCCGGCCCGTTGACGACCTGGTAGAAAACCTCGCCGGGCTTGATCAGGCCGAGCTGCGAACGCGCGCGCGCCTCGACCGCGTCCTGGCCGTGCTTCAGGTCCTCGACGTCGGCGTGCAGCGCATCGTTGCGCTGCTTCAGCTTGGCGTTCTGCGCCTGCTGTTCGGACACGCGTGCGCGGATCGCGCGCAGGTCGCGCATGCCGCCGTCGCCAACCCACAGCTTGATCTGCAGGCCGATCAGCAAGGCAATCAGGATGAGCGCAAGCCATCTAAGCATTGCGATCACCCATGATCGTGGCATCGATCAATGGAGAGACAGGCGATTTCCCTTTCGATCCACAAACGCCAGAACGGGCATCCATGCCCTGACTTTCCACAAAAGCCGCTCCGAAAGATGCACCGTGCCAACCGGCTCTCCGGAAAATCAGAGGCATGGTCTCAGCCTGGAAGTGCTGCCAAGTTCGGGAATGCATCGCGGCCAGCATACTTCGCCACGGCACCGAGCTGTTCCTCGATCCGCAGCAACTGGTTGTACTTGGCGATGCGGTCGGACCGGCACAGCGAGCCGGTCTTGATCTGCGTCGCCGTGGTCGCCACCGCCAGATCGGCGATGGTGGTGTCCTCGGTTTCGCCCGAACGATGTGACATCACGGCGGCGTAGTTCGCCTTGTCGGCCATCTCAACGGCTTCCAGCGTTTCAGACAGCGTACCGAT
>JAGWZT010000250.1 GCA_018971925.1 Lysobacteraceae bacterium
CCGTTGAAGATCAGGCCGAAGCCGAACTTGCGCGGGATCGAAGGTTCCATCCGGCGCCGGTCCAGCCCGGCCCACGCCAATGTCACCAGCGGCGCGAACACGATGATCGAAAGCGGACTGATCGACTGGAACCAGCCGACCGGAAACACCCATCCACCCGGCATCACGCGGTCCACGATGTTCTCGGCGAGGAAATTGAACGACGTGCCGAACTGGTAGTAGAACATCCAGAACAGCACGTTGAACGCGAAGATGATCAGCATCGCGATGACGCGATGTACCTGCACGCGGTCGTGGCGCGCGGCTTCGATCAGAAGCATCGCCGCCACCGCGATGAACAGCAGCCCCAGCAACCATTGCAGGCCTTCGGCGCCCACCCGCGATAGCAGCAGGAAAACCAGCGGCACCGACACGATGACGCCCAGCAGCACCCAGGCCACACGCGAAAAACCCTCGGCGCCCGGCGCCGGTCGGCCGACGTGGTTCAACTGCCGGCGTCCGAACCAGAACCACAGCAGGCTGAGCAGCATGCCTGCGCCCGCCGCGGCAAACACCAGCGGGAAATTCTGTTGCGTCGGCGTCGACGTGAAGCGCGCCGCCATCCATCCGGTCAGCAGCGGCGCGACCAGCGCGCCCGCGTTGATGCCCATGTAGAACAACGTGAAGCCGCGGTCGCGGCGCGGGTCGTCGCGCCCGTAAAGCTGCCCGACCATGGTCGAGATGTTGGGCTTGAACAGGCCATCGCCGACGATCACCAGCGCAAGGCCGAGCAGCAGCATCGTGCGGCTGGGCAGCATCAGCACGAACAGCCCCGCCGCCATCACCAGCGCGCCCAGCAGGATCGTGCGCTGGTAGCCAATCACCCGATCGGCGACCCAACCGCCGAACAGGCAGGTGCCGTAGATCAGCGCGGTGTACGCGCCGAAGATGCCGCTGGCCCACGCCTGCCCGGACGGGTCGCCGTGATAGAACTGCTGCACGATGTACAGCGCCAGCGCCCAACTGACCGAATAGAACGCAAAGCGTTCCCAGAACTCGGTCATGAACAGCATCCACAGCGGGCGCGGGTGGCCAAGCAGCTGCGGAAATTGCGGTACAGCCTGCGGCGTGGCGCTGCCGGTCGTCGTCATGGTGGCATGGCCTGGCAAGGGTCAGCGCACCTTACATGGGAACGGGCCGCTGCGACCGCGGCCTGCACGACGCACGCGGCAACACCGCTGTGCGTCGCGTTCAGCCCGTGCGCAGCGCAGTGCGCACTTCCAGCAATTCCGGGAAGAACGTGAGGTCAAGTGCTTTTTTCAGGAATCCGACGCCCGAGGAACCGCCGGTGCCGGGTCGATGGCCGATGATGCGTTCGACCGCCTTCATGTGGCGGAAGCGCCAGAGCTGAAAGTTCTCCTCGACGTCCACCAGCGTTTCGCACAGGTGGTATTCGGGCCAGAACTTTTCCGGCGCCTCGTAGATGCGCTGGAACACCGGCAGCAGCGATTCGTCACGTTTCCAGCCTTGGCGCACGTCGCGATCGAGGATCGCTTGCGGGATCGCGTGGCCGCGCCGCGCCAGCCAGTGCAGCACGGCGTCATAAAGGCCCGGTGATTCCAGCGTCGCGAGCAGGCCCGCCTGTGCTTCGGCGTCGTGCGCGAACACCGGGAGCATGTCGGCGTTCTTGTTGCCGAGCAGGAATTCCACCGTGCGGTACTGCACCGACTGGAAGCCCGACGACGGACCCAGCGCGTCGCGGAATTTCAGGTACTCGTGCGGGGTCATCGTTTCCAGCACGGCCCACTCGTTGAACAACTGGTCCTGGATACGCTTGACGCGTGCCAGTTTCTTCTGCGCCTGCTCCGCGCGATCGGCATCGATGTCGACGATGATCGCGCGCAGCTCGTGGATCATCAGCTTCAGCCACAGTTCCGCGACGTGGTGCTGCACGATGAACAGCATCTCGTCGTGATACTCGGGATCCGATACCGGCCTCTGCGCGGACAGCAAGGTGTCGAGGCGCAGATAACTCGCGTAGGTCATGCGGCCGGAAAGGTCGCGCTGGATGCCGGCTTCGAGCTCGCGTTGGTTGGTATCGGTAGGGCGCATTCGATGTCCCGTTCGGAGAAGCTGTTGTGAAAAGTCAGGCCATGGAAGGCCGTGGTGGTCTTCATGACCCAGAGGTATTCGTCCGGATCGTGCAGTTTAACGAAGCAGCGATCATGGATGATCGCAAAAGTACACAAGCCGCGATCAGGGATGATCGCAAAGGCAAACATGTTGCGTTGCAACATGCGCGGGCGTACTGCAGAGGGCTGCGGGCCGTGCGTGGTGCATGCGATAATGCGCGGCCCGTTCGCGCGGATTGCCGCGGGAAGGGGCCACACGTTGCGTCGCTGCGCGGCCGCAGCCTCGCATCCCCGTTTCTTTTTCCGGGAGCAATCCGTGCCCATCGCCGCCAAGTTTGAAATCGAATACCTGCAATACCTCGACGCCGAGGGCAAGCAGGTCAGGAAGGACCTGCCGGACTTCGCGCAGGACATCGACCAGATGGTCGAGCTGTACAAGTTGATGGTTTCCACCCGCGTGTTCGACACCAAGTCGATCGCGCTGCAGCGCACCGGCAAGCTCGGTACCTATGCGTCTTGCCTCGGCCATGAAGCTACCCACGTCGGCATCGGTAGCTCGCTGAAGCCCGAAGACGTGCTGGCGCCCAGCTACCGCGAATACGGCGCGCAGTTGTATCGCGGCGTGCGCCCGCGCGACGTCTACATGTACTGGGGCGGCGACGAACGCGGCAACGATTACCAGAACGAACCCGCGAAGCACGACTTCGCATGGTCGGTGCCGATCGGCACGCAGTGCCTGCACGCAGCCGGTTCCGCGCTGGCGTTCAAGATCCGCAAGGAAAAGCGCGTCGCGGTGTGCACCATCGGCGACGGCGGTTCCAGCAAGTCCGATTTTTACGGCGCGATCAACGTGGCCGGTGCTCGCGACCTGCCGCTGGTCGCGGCGATCGTCAACAACCAATGGGCGATCTCGGTGCCGCGCAAGATCCAGTCCGGTGCCAAGACGCTGGCGCAGAAAGGCATCGCAGCCGGTTTGTACTGCATACAGGTCGATGGCAACGACATCATCGCGGTCAAGAAGGCCATGACTGACGCGGTCGAACGCGCGCGCGCCGGCAAGGGCGGCAGCGTGGTCGAATGCGTGACGTATCGCCTTGGTGATCACACTACGGCCGACGATGCACGCCGCTATCGCGGCAAGGACGAAGTGGAAGACGCGTGGACGAAAGATCCGGTGAAGCGCCTGCGCACGTGGCTGGAAGCGAGGAAGGCCTGGAACAAGAAGAAGGAAGAAAAGCTGCAGGCCGAATGCGACGAGTGGATGGACAACGAAGTCAATGCGTATCTGGAAACCAAGGCCCAGCCGGTCACCGCGATGTTCGATTACACCTTCGCCGAATTGCCCGCCGACTTGTTGAAGCAGCGCGAAGAAGCGATCGCATTGGAAAAACATTGATGTTGTAGGAGGGCCGGAAGGCCTGACCACGGAGTTCATGGCCGTGAATGGCGGCTTCAATCGCGGCTTCCGCCGCTCCTACATTGGAGAATGCAATGGCAGCAATTACCTTGATCGAGGCCGTCACCCAGGCGCTCGCGCATGAAATGAAGCGCGACCCATCGGTGGTCGTGCTGGGCGAGGACGTGGGCGTCAACGGCGGCGTGTTCCGCGCCACGCAAGGCCTGTCGGAAAAGTTCGGCGAATGGCGCGTGTTCGACACCCCGCTGGACGAAACCACCATCGCCGGCGTCACCGTGGGTCTCGCCGCGCAAGGCATGAAGCCGGTGGCCGAGGCGCAGTTCGAGGGCTTCATCTATCCGATGATGGAAC
>JAGWZT010000251.1 GCA_018971925.1 Lysobacteraceae bacterium
GGGATGAATTCCCGGTTGTCGCTCGCGGGCAGCTTGAACCGGCCGGCCTTCCAGTCCGCCGCGGCCTCGCGGATACGCTCCTTGCGCGAAGACACGAAGTTCCACCAGATGAAGCGCGGGCCGAGCGGTTCGCCGCCCAGCAACATCACGGTGGCGTCATTGCTCGCGCGCAAAGTCGCCGGATCGCCTGACGAAAACGCCAGCAACTGCCTCGGGCCATATTCCGCCCCGTCCGCTCCGTCGCGTACACGGCCGTGCACGACGTAGGCCGCGCGTTCGCTGTATTCGGCGGGAACGGCGATGCGTGCACCGGCTTTCAATTCCGCGTGCACGTAGAAGATCGGTGAGTGGGCGTGCACGGGACTTTTCATTCCGAAGGCTTCGCCGGCGATCACGCGCAACCCGACATCGCCGTCCTCCGCATGCGGCAGGTCGGCGCGCGCATGATGGGAAAACGTCGGATCGCATTCCTCCTGGTCTTCCGGCAGGGCAACCCACGACTGCAACAGTTCCAGCCCGGCGCCCGCGAACGCATCGGGCACGTCGAAGCGTTCGGAATGCACTATGCCGCGCCCCGCGGTCATCCAGTTGACGTCGCCGGGATGGATCACCTGGTCGAAGCCCTGGTTGTCGCGATGGCGGACCGCGCCGCTCATCAAGTAGCTGACGGTGGAAAGCCCGATGTGCGGATGTGGGCGCACGTCCGCCTGGCGGCCGGTCGCGGCATCCATCACTACCGGGCCGGCGTGGTCGAAGAACACGAACGGCCCGATCGAGCGGTGCGTCATCGCGGGCAGGCTGCGCAGCACGAGCAGTCCGTTCCCGAGGTCGTGCTCGCGTGCGCGGATGGGGGTGGCGGTCATGGCCGGTTCCTCGCATGGATTCTGCGGGTCACGATACGCGGGCGGCGCATGTGTGGGTAGTGGGCGCCGGCGCACACGGCGTTCACGCCCGGGAACGATCGCGATGGCAGGCTGCGCCAGTCCAGACGGTTTGCCGATTACACTAGCCGTGTTCACGCATGTTGGTGCCAACGGACCCTGATGGCCACGGAGCTCGAAGAAGTACGCGTCGATACGGCCAGCCTCGCCGTAGGCATGTTCGTGAGCAGGCTCGACCGTCCGTGGGAGGGCACGCCGTTCCCGCTACAGGGTTTCGAGATCCGCACCGATCGCCAGATGCGCACCCTGCGCGAACTGTGCAAATACGTGTACATCGACCGGCTCCGTGACGTGGATACCCGCCGGGATTCCCTGTTGACCCTGGCGCGCGGCGGTGGCGGTGGCGATACGCGTTTCATGTCAGTCACGACCTACGCGAACACGGTGAGCATCGAAGAGGAGATGCCCAGGGCGCGCGATGCGTTGCTGGCAACCTCGGAGCTTCTCGACAGGATCTACGCCGATGTCGCCAGCGGCCATGAACTTTCGGTCGAGCAGGTCGAGAAGGTGGTGCGCCCGCTGGTCGCCAGCGTGTTGCGCAGTGCGGATGCGTTCCTGTTCCTCGAAGGAATGCGGCGGCATGACGATTACATCTATGCCCACGCAATCGCCTGCGGCGCCCTCGCGGCGGCGTTCGGCCGCCACCTCGGCCTGCCGGAAAGCACCCTGTTGAGCCTGGCCACGGCGGGTTTGCTGATGGATATCGGCAAGACCCGCTTGCCGCCGGAACTGCTGCGCAGCGCCCGGCCGTTGTCGCCGGCCGAAACCGAACTGGTGCGCACCCACGTCGCGCAAGGCGTGGATATCGTCACGGCCAGCGGCGTCGATGATCCGGATGTGCTCGACGTCATGCGCACCCACCATGAGCGTTTCGACGGCAGCGGCTATCCGGACTGCCTGCTCGACGACACCATTCCCATGGCTGGCCGCATGCTCGCGATCATCGATTCCTACGACGCGATGTGCAGCGACCGCCCGTACCAGGCGCCGGTGTCGCGCCACGAGGCATTGCAGAACATTTATCGCGCGCGCGGTTCGCTGTACCAGGCCGAGCTGGTCGAGCAGTTCCAGGTGTGCCTGGGCGTCTATCCCACCGGATCCCATGTCGAACTGAGTACCGGGGAGATCGCAATAGTGCTGGAGCAGAACCAGGTGCGCCGGTTGCGTCCGACGGTACTGGTGGTCAGCACGCCGGACAAGCAACCGCTGCGGGATTTCCGCGTGTTCAACCTGCTGGACCAGACCGTCGATGGCAATACGGTCGAAGTCAGGCGCACGCTTGCCGTCGATCAGTATCCGGTCGATGCGGCGGGCTACCTTGCAAGCCTATGAAGCCGGCACGATCGCCATGTTGAACCGCGACGCGATCCTGACCGCGATCGGACGCCAGCTGGCCGAAAACGATATCGGCACGGGCGGATTCGCGGTCGTTGTCGTTTGCATCCGGGGGCTGCGTCAGATCGCCCTGCGCTTCGGCAGCGAGTGCGGCGAGCAGGCCGAGGCCGGCATCCGGAAGTTGCTCCGCGAGTCGCTGCGGCCGCTGGATGCCGTGTTCCAGTCCGGCGATGAAACTTTCCTCGCCGTATTGCCCGGCCTGAGTGGGCGCAACAATGCATTGCTCGCGGCGGCCGGATTGATGGCCCAATTCGAGCAACCGCATTCGGTGGCGCCCGGCATGCCGCCCTGGCAGACGCGCGCCGTGATGGGCGTTGCGCTGTTCCCCCAGGACGGCACCGATCCGGATACGCTGTGGCGGCATGCGCAGATGGCGGCCGATGACGCGCTGCGGCGCGGCGAGCGTTATGCGTTCCATGATCCCCGCAACGCGGGTGCGAACATCGATTACCACGAGTTGCGCGAAAGCATCGAATCGAACCGGCTGGCCACGTTCTTCCAGCCGATCTGGAGCCTCGCGCAATCGCGGATCGTGGGCGTGGAATCGCTGGCGCGCTGGACCAGCCGCAAGGTCGGTCCGGTCAGCCCCGACGACTTCGTCACCTTCGCCGAGCAGAACGACCTGATCACGTCGCTGACGCGCTGGAGCATCCATTCGACGCTGCGGTATGTGTCTGCGTTGCGCGGCTTGCCCGGTTGCCGCGTTGCGCTCAATCTTTCGCCGCGCACGCTCGCACACGGCGGCGTCGCCGACCAGCTGCTGGATGCGCTGAACATCTGGGGGGTGCCGCCCAGGGCGATTGTCGCGGAGGTCACCGAAACCGCACTGGCGGGGGATGTGGACAGCGTCGTACGCGTGCTCGGCAAGCTGCGCGATCACGGCGTACGCGTCGCGATCGACGACTTCGGCGTCGGTTACGCGTCCATCACCTATCTCAGCAAGTTTCCCGCTTCGGAACTGAAGATCGACAAATCGCTGGTCGCGCACATTGCAACCGATGGACGCATGGCCAAGCTGGTCGAATCCATCGTCCAGTTCGCCCACAACCTCGGACTCGAAACCACCGCGGAGGGCATCGAGGATGCGGCCGCGCAACGCCTGCTGCAGGAGATGGGCTGCGACTTCGGCCAGGGGTTTCATCTCGGCAAGCCGGAACCGGCGGCGGATTTCGTCGCCAAGTACGGGGTGCCCTCGGCTGCCGATTCGGTCGTGCCACACGCCGCCGGTTGACCGGTTTTGCATCGGATTCGGCCGGCCGGCCGCCTGCGTCAGCCGAGAAACTCCAGGATGTGTTCGGCGCATTCCCGCGATCGCCGGACATGCAAGTGGTGCGGCCCCGCAAGGTGTTCGACGCGGATATCGACAACGCAAGCCGCGCGCGCATCCATCAACGCCGGCGGCAGGTAGGGTGTCGTGGGTTCGGCCAGCAACAACAGGACGGGCGCCGTGATGCCAGCGATCACGCGGCGCAGCTGCATTTCCTCGATGCGCATCGGCGTGGTGAGGCGCAGGCGCGGGTCGCTGCGCCAGCCGAA
>JAGWZT010000252.1 GCA_018971925.1 Lysobacteraceae bacterium
CGCCTTCGCCATCACAACGAAGTGGATCGTCAGCCCTTGTGCTTCGCCAATCGCAACCACGTATCGACGACGGTATCGGGGTTCAGCGACACCGACTCGATGCCCTGGTCCATCAGCCACTCGGCAAGGTCGGCGTGATCGGACGGACCCTGCCCGCAGATGCCGACATACTTGCCCTTGGCGCGCGCGGTCTTGATCGCCATCGACAGTAGCTTCTTGACCGCGGGATTGCGCTCGTCGAACAGTCCGGCGACGATCGAGGAATCGCGATCGAGGCCAAGCGTCAACTGGGTGAGGTCATTCGAGCCGATAGAGAAGCCGTCGAAAATGTCGAGGAATTCCTCGGCCAGCAGCGCGTTCGAGGGCACCTCGCACATCATGATGATCTTCAATGCCTCGTTGCCGCCGATGCTTTCGCCCTGCGTCAGGCCATTGGTCTTCAACACGTCGATGACCTTGCGGCCTTCGTCCAGCGTGCGGATGAACGGGATCATCACCCACACGTTGTCGAGGCCCATGGCCTCGCGCACCTTCTTGACCGCCTTGCATTCGAGGCCGAACGCTTCGGCGAACGAATCGTCCACGTAGCGCGAGGCACCGCGGAACCCGATCATCGGGTTTTCTTCGTGCGGCTCGAACTTGCCGCCGCCTAGCAGGTTGGCGTATTCGTTGGATTTGAAATCGCTCATCCGCACGATCACGGTCTTCGGATACACCGACGCTGAGATGGTGGCGATGCCTTCGGCCAAACGATCGATGTAGAAATCAACCGGGCCGGTGTAACCCGCGATGCGCGCGTCGATCTTCTTTTTCGTTTCGGCATCTTGCTGGTCGTACTGCAGCAGGGCCTTCGGGTGCACGCCGATATGGCTGGCGATGATCATTTCGAGGCGCGCCAGGCCGATGCCCTGGTTCGGCAGCATCCCGAAGTCGAACGCGCGCTCGGGGTTGGCGACGTTCATCATGATCTTGAGCGGGGCCTTCGGCATGTCGCCGAGGTCGGTGGTGATGCGCTCGAACTTCAACTTGCCGGCGTAGATGAAGCCGGTGTCGCCTTCCGCACACGACACGGTGACTTCGGTGCCATCGGCGATCTTCTCCAGCGCGTCGCCGGTGCCGACCACCGCCGGCACGCCCAGTTCGCGCGCGATGATCGCGGCGTGGCAGGTGCGGCCGCCGCGGTTGGTGACGATGGCCGCGGCGCGCTTCATGATCGGCTCCCAGTCCGGGTCGGTCATGTCGGCGACCAGCACGTCGCCTTCCTTGAACTCGCTCATCTTGTCGAGCGAGCGGATCACGCGCGCGGTGCCGGCACCGATTTTCTGGCCGATCGAACGGCCTTCGGCGAGCACGTTGCCTTGCTGGTGCAACTGGAAGCGTTCCAGTTGCGTCGCGTGCGCGCGCGACTTCACCGTTTCCGGGCGTGCCTGCACGATGTAGAGCTTGCCGGTGGCGCCATCCTTCGCCCACTCGATGTCCATCGGGCGCCGGTAGTGTTCCTCGATGATCAGCGCCTGCCTTGCCAATGATTCGACGTCGGCATCGCTGATGCAAAACCTGCGGCGCAGGTCGTCCGGCGTGGCCTCGATGCGCACGCGCTCGCCCTGCCTGCCGGAATACACCATGCGCTGTTGCTTGGCGCCGAGATTGCGGCGCAGCACCGCCTGCTTGCCGACCTTCAGCGTCGGCTTGAACACGTAGAATTCATCCGGGTTCACCGCGCCCTGCACGACCATTTCGCCGAGGCCATAGCTCGCGGTGACGAACACCACGTCGCGGAAACCGGATTCGGTGTCGAGCGTGAACAACACGCCCGACGCGCCGATGTCCGAGCGCACCATCAACTGCACGCCGGCGGAGAGGAACACTTCTTCGTGCTTGAAACCCTGGTGCACGCGGTACGCAATCGCGCGATCGTTGTAGAGCGAGGCGAAAACTTCCTTCACCTTGTGCAGCACGTCTTCGATGCCGGTGACGTTGAGGAACGTTTCCTGCTGGCCGGCGAACGATGCGTCGGGCAAGTCTTCCGCGGTCGCGGAAGAACGAACCGCCACCGCGATGTCGGTGCCGCCTGCATCGGTGCAAAGCTTGGTGTATGCGTTGCCTATTGCTTTTTCCAGATCCGTGGGCAGTTTGGTGTCAACGATCCAGCCGCGGATTTCCTTGCCGGCCGCGGTCAGCGCATTGACGTCCTCGACGTCCAGCGTGGCGAGGCGTTTCTGGATCCTGCCGGCGAGACCGCTCTTTTCCAGATATTCGCGGAACGCATCCGCCGTGGTGGCGAAGCCTCCGGGCACCGATACGCCCAGCTTGGCCAAGTTGCCGATCATCTCCCCCAGCGAGGCATTCTTGCCTCCGACCTTGGCCAGGTCGGTCATGCGCAATTGGTCCAGCCACAGGACGAGTTCGGTCACGACGGTCTCCATGCGTGGGCGCGCGGCCCTGAAACCCGCTATTTTCGCGGGCATCCGGGCCCGAGACAAGCCAAGCCACGCGGTGCGTTTGGCGCCGATACACTCGGCCTCCGCGTCGCATCGGGAGATGGCATTTGAACGGCAACGGCCGCAGGACGGTTTTCTTCGTTTCCGACTCCACCGGCATCACCGCCGAAACCATCGGCAATTCCATCCTCGCGCAGTTCGAGGGCGTGAAGTTCGACGGCCATCGCATCGCCTTCGTGGACACGCCGGACAAGGCGCGTGCGGCGGCGCTGCGCATCAAGACCGTGTACGCGCAGAACGCCGAGCGGCCGATCGTGGTCAACACGGTGGTCGATCCGCAATTGTGTGAAATCATCGCGGAATCGGGCGCACTGATGGTCGATGTCATGGCGCCGTTCGTGGGCACGCTGGAACTGGAACTCGGCACGCGGCGTTCCGGAGCCGTCAACCGTTCGCACGGTCTGGTCGACTTCAACCAATACGAGGCGCGCATCGACGCCACCAACTATGCGCTGGCTCACGACGATGGCGTCAACATCGACTACAGCCAGGCCGACGTGGTGCTGGTGGGCGTCTCGCGTGTGGGCAAGACGCCAACTTGCCTGTACATGGCGTTGCATTACGGTGTGAAGGCCGCGAATTACCCTCTGACCGACGAGGATTTGGAACGCGATTACCTGCCCAAGCGCCTCGAAGGGTGCCGCAATCGCGTGTACGGCCTCACCATCGATCCCGTGCGGTTGACCCAGGTGCGCGAGGCGCGCCGGCCCGGCAGCGCGTACGCCAAGCTCGACCGCTGCAAGCGCGAGCTCGCCATCGCGGATCGCATTTTTCGCAACGAGAACATCCCGTCGCTCAACACCACCCACACTTCCATCGAGGAAATCGGCAGCAAGATCATGGCGCACCTGGGCATCGAGAAGCACATGTTCTGAGAGGTGCATCGGCCATCGGAATGGCCTGTCGTTGCCTGAATGCGGGGACGATTGCAGGTCTGTTTCACCGGGATTACGATGGAGTCGACGTGGCGCGCGATGGATGGGCGCGACTCGTTTGGGGTCCGATGACGCGAGCGCGGGTGCTGGCCGGTTTGGCCAGACTCCGGGATTGGTGTCGCCGGCTGCAGTTTGCACTGATCGGTTTTACACACGCGATGCACCTGCGTCGAATGTGCAAGCCGCAAGGTCTCAACAGCAACAGGGGGATCGGTAGATGAACCACAGGCGTAAGCGCGCACTCACGTTGGCCGTTGCCGCGGCGATCGTTGCCTCAGCCCCCATTTATCTCACGGCCTGCGGTGGTGGAGGGGGGAGCGGCGTGATGAAGTCCAGTTCGACCACGCCGCCGCTGAGCCCGCCGCCACCGCCACCGCCACCGCCGCCACCGCCACCGCCACCGCCACCGCCACCGCCACCGCCACCGCCGCCGCC
>JAGWZT010000253.1 GCA_018971925.1 Lysobacteraceae bacterium
CGATCGAACCGATCGAAGGTTTCGAACCGGCCTGGAGCCTGCGCCTGGAGCATCCGGCACCGGCGATGCGCAAGCACGGCCGCAACAACGGCAACCCGCCACGCAACAGCGCCAAGCCCGGCAAGCCGTCGCATGCACGCCGTCCGCACGCGCAGCGCGGCAAGGACGAACATTCCGCGGGCAACAAGCGCCGCAGCAAGTGGCGCGGCAACGCGAATTCACGCAAGGCGTAAGCTTCAGCGGGGCAACCAGTCGCGCGGCTTGAGGTATTCCGCAAGCCGCGCTTCGGCGCTGCCGGGTGCGGGCGCGTAACCGTATTCGTAGCGCACGCGCGGCGGCAACGACATCAGGATGGATTCGGTGCGCCCGCCGGACTGCAGGCCGAACAACGTGCCACGGTCGTACACGAGATTGAATTCGACATAGCGACCACGGCGGTACAACTGGAACTCGCGTTCGCGTTCACCGTAAGGCATCTCTTTGCGGCGCTCGACGATGGGGACGTACGCATCGAGGAAACCGTTGCCGACCGCCTGCATGAACGCGAAACACCGTTCGAAGCCGCCTTCGCTCAAATCGTCGAAGAACAACCCGCCGACACCGCGGGTTTCGTCACGGTGCTTCAGGTAGAAATACTCGTCGCACCATTTCCTGTATTTCGGATAGACGTCGTTGCCGAAAGGCGCGCACAGGTCGCGCGCAACGGTGTGCCAGTGCACGCAATCCTCGTCGAACGGATAGAACGGCGTCAGGTCGAAGCCGCCGCCGAACCACCACACCGGTTCCTCGCCATCCCTGTCGGCCTCGAAATAGCGCACGTTCGCGTGCGAAGTCGGCACATAGGGATTGACCGGATGGATCACCAGCGACACGCCGGCCGCGGTCCATTGCCGCCCCGCCAGTTGCGGACGATGCGCGGTCGCGGATGGCGGCAGCGCGTCGCCGGTCACGCACGAATAATTCACGCCAGCCTGCTCGAATGCGTGGCCGTTCTTCAGGACACGCGTGTGTCCACCCCCGCCCGCAGCGCGCGTCCAGGCGTCCTCCGCGAACTTCGCGCCGCCGTCGGCAAGCTCCAGCGCTGTACAAACCCGATCCTGCAATCCACGCAGGAAGGCGTCCACCATTTCGACTTGTGCAGGCATTTCACGATCCACGAAGCATGCGGCGCCGGCGCACAACGCCGGGAGTGTAACCGCGGCATGGCCACGTATACTTGCGAACCGCCCTCACACGGAACTTGTCGGGTGCCGCCACGCATCGAACCGCTCGCCATCGTCGCCATGAGCGCAACGTCCGCGCTTGGGCACGGGCTGGCGGCGCACCTCGACGCCCTGCGCGATGGCCGCGGCGGCCTCACGCCGAACGATTTCTCAAGCGCACACCTCGAATGCAGGATCGGGCGCGTCGCGGGCGTGGAAGCCATCACGTTGCCGACTGCACTCGGGCATTGGGATTGCCGCAACAACCGGCTGGCATGGCTGGGCCTGCAGCAGGACGGACTGCCCGATGCGGTCGCCGCTTCGGTCGCGCGATACGGTGCCACGCGTGTGGCGCTGGTGCTGGGCACCTCGACGACCAGCATCGGTTCGACCGAAGATGCGTATCGGCGGCTCGATCACGGTCGTTTCCCCTCTGACCTGCAACGCCCGGAAATCCATACACCGCACTCGCTCACCGCGTTCGTCGCCGATGCGACCGGCATCGCAGGCCCTGCGCTCACGATTTCGACCGCATGTTCCTCATCGGCCAAGGTCTTTGCGTCCGCCGAACGCCTGATGCGGCTCGGCCTCGCCGATGCCGCGCTGGTCGGCGGCGTCGACACCTTGTGCGACAGCGTGCTGTTCGGATTTCATTCGCTGGAACTTGTTTCGCCGAACGGTTGCCGTCCGTTCGATACGCGGCGTGATGGCATCTCGATCGGTGAAGCCGCCGGATTCGCGCTGCTGGAGCGCGCCACCGCGGCGCCCCGTGCACCGCGCCTGCTCGGCCACGGCGAATCATCGGACGCGCATCACATGTCGACGCCGCATCCTGAAGGCCGCGGCGCATTGTCCGCGCTGGACGATGCGCTGGCGCGCGCCGGCATCGGGGCGGAGACCGTCGATTACATCAATCTGCACGGCACCGCCACGCCCAAGAACGACGAAGTCGAGGCGAAATTGCTGCCGCGCTTCCCCGCGCGCACCCGCGCGAGTTCCACCAAGGGCTTCACCGGCCACACGCTGGGCGCAGCCGGTGCGCTGGAAGCGGTGATCGCATTGCTCGCAATCGAACACGGCATCGTGCCACCCAACCTCGGCTGCAGCGAACCGATGCCCGAAGCATCGCCGTGGCTGGCATTGCAGCCGGCCGAACGGCGCATCGACATTGCGCTCAGCAACTCGTTCGGCTTCGGCGGCAACAACGCGTGCCTGGTGTTCGGGCGGGGAGACACCGCGTGAGCGCGACGCTGCGCATCGCCGGCGTCGGTGCGTGGGCGCCGGGTGCACCGGATTGGCAACATCTGCGCAAGATCCTGCGCGGCGAATCCGCACCGGCCGATGACGCACCCGCCCGTCCCGCCGGTGCGGTACTGCCCGCCGCCGAACGCAGGCGCGCCCCCGATGGCGTGCGGCTCGCGGCTGATATTGCCGAGCAAGCCGCGGCGATGGCGGGCATCGACCCTGCGACGGTTCCCTGCGTGTTCGCCTCCACCCACGGCGAGGTCGCGATCACCGATTACGTGTGCGAAACGCTGGCACGCGCGCCGCTGGAGCTTTCGCCCACCAAGTTCCACAACTCCGTGTTGAACGCACCCGCCGGTTACTGGACCATCGCGACCGGTTGCACCGCGGCATCCAGCGCGGTGACCGCGCACCACCGCAGCTTCGCGGCCGGATTGCTGGAAGCGGCGGTGTTCGCGTGTGCCGAAGGCACACCGGTGCTGTTCGCGTCCAGCGATGTCGCGTCGACCGGGCCGCTTGCGCAGATGACCCGCACCTCGCTCGCGTTCGGCGTGGCGCTTCTGCTGGCACCGGACGGGCGCAAAGGCGCAGCGATCGATCTTGCGCTGGCGGATGCCGTGGATGAACCGTTTGCCGACAGCGGGTTGGCACTGCCGGGTGTGGCGGGTGACAATCCCGCCAACGCGCACGCGCTTGCCTTGTTGCAGCGGCTTGCCGCCGGGACGACTTCACGGCTGCGCTTGCCGCTGTCAACCGGATTGTCACTGGACATGGAGATCACCCCTTGAATGAAGCCGTACGCCCTTTCGTTGTCGTGCCCTGCCTCAACGAGGCGCTCGCGATCCGCGGCCTGCTGGAAGGCGTGCTGGCGCATTGCCGCGATGTGATCGTGATCGACGACGGCTCCAGCGACGACACCGCGGCGATCGTCGCACAGATGCCGGTGACGTTGATCCGTCACCCCGAACGGCGCGGCAAGGGCGAGGCGCTGCGCGCCGGCTTTCGCGAGGCGCTGAAGCGCGGCGCAACGGGTGTGCTGACGATGGATGGCGACGGCCAGCACGATCCCGCGGACATCCCGCGCATCCTCGCCGCCGCGCGCCAGTTCCCCGATGCAATGATCATCGGCGCGCGCCTGCTGGAACGCGAACGCCAGCCGGCCGGGCGGCGCCGCGCCAATGATTTCGCCGACTGGGGGATCAGTTGGGGCTGCGGCCGGCCGGTGGCCGATACCCAGAGCGGCCAGCGTTGGTATCCGCATGCAGCGGTCGAACTGGTGGACCTGCCCTCTCAGGATTTCGTGTTCGAGGCGGCCATCCTGATCGCCGCCTCGCGCGACCTCGACCTGCCGGTCGTGTCCATCCCCATCACTTGCCGTTACGACGACAGCGCGCGCCACAGCCATT
>JAGWZT010000254.1 GCA_018971925.1 Lysobacteraceae bacterium
CGCCCTACACCTCGACCATCGTGTTCCTGGTGCGCAAGGGCAATCCGAAACACATCAAGGATTGGCCGGACCTGATCAAACCCGGCGTGCAGGTGATCACGCCCAATCCGAAAACTTCCGGCGGCGCGCGCTGGAATTTCCTCGCCGCCTGGGGCTACGCGCTGAAACAGCCGGGTGGAAACGAAGCCAGCGCGCGCGCGTTCGTGCACGCGCTGTTCCAGCACGTGCCGGTGCTGGATACCGGCGCGCGCGGCGCCACCAACACCTTTGTCCAGCGTGGCATGGGCGACGTCCTGCTGGCATGGGAAAACGAGGCGCTGCTGGCGCAGCGCGAACTGGGCAAGGACCGCTTCGACATCGTCGTGCCGTCGATCAGCATCCTTGCCGAACCGCCGGTGGCGGTGGTCGACGCCAACGTGGCCAAGGACGGCAACCGCGCGGTGGCCGAAGCGTATCTGAGGTTCCTGTACACGCCGCAGGCGCAGGACATCGAGGCGCGGAATTTTTACCGCCCGCGCCTTGCGCAGGTGGCGCAGAAATATGCGGGCCAATTTCCGGCAGTGAAGACCTTCACCATCGCGCAACTCTTCGGCGACTGGCGCAAGGCACAGGCGAAGTTTTTCATCGACGGCGGCGTGTTCGACCAGATCGGACCGGGTACGCAGCCGGCGCGTTGAAGACAACCTCTTCGCCCATGGAATCTCGTGATGATTTCCGCAAAACGTCATCGTGTGCTGCCGGGGTTCGGGCTCAGCGTGGGCTATACGCTGGCGTTCCTCGGGCTGATCGTGCTGCTGCCGCTGGCGGCATTGGCCTGGAAGGCTTCCGGCATCGGCGTTGTCGGGTTGCTGCACCTGCTCGCCGCGCCGCGCACACAGGCGGCGCTGAAGCTCAGCTTCGGCGGCGCACTCGCGGCGTCGCTGGTGAACGCAGCGTTCGGCCTGCTGGTGGCGTGGGTGCTGGTGCGCTACCGCTTTCCGGGCCGCCGCCTGCTGGATGCGCTGGTCGACCTGCCATTCGCCTTGCCGACCGCGGTCGCGGGCATCGCGCTGACCGCGCTGTACGCCCCGAACGGCTGGCTGGGGCATGCGCTGGAAGCGATGGGCATGCGGGTCGCCTACACGCAGCTCGGCGTCGGCATCGCGATGGTGTTCGTCGGATTTCCGTTCGTCGTGCGCACGCTGCAGCCGGTGCTGGAATCCATGGACCGCGACATGGAAGAAGCCGCCGAAAGTCTGGGGGCGCGTCGTTCACAAACCTTCGCGCGGGTGATCCTGCCGGTGCTGGTTCCGGCGCTGCTCACCGGGTTCGCGTTGGCGCTGGCGCGCGCGGTGGGCGAGTACGGCTCGGTGATCTTCATTGCCGGCAACATGCCGATGCGCACGGAGATCGCGCCGCTGTTGATCGTGCAAAAGCTGGAACAGTTCGATTATGCCGGCGCGGCGGCGCTGGGCGTAGTGATGCTGGGCTTTTCCTTCGTGCTGCTGATCGCGTTGTCGTTGCTGCAGCGCTGGAGTCGGCGCTGGGCGGAGTCCTCGCCATGAACGCCATGACCCTTTCGCGCGCGTCGGCGTGGCCGCGGCGGGTGCAGCGCGCGCTGCTGATCCTGATCGCCATCGCCTTCATGCTGGTGTTCCTGCTGTTGCCGCTGGCGGTGGTGTTCACCGAAGCGTTGTCCAGGGGCGTGCAAACGTTCCTGGCGGCGATCACGCAATACGGAGCGTTGTCATCGATTCGCCTGACCTTGCTGGTCGCCGCGATGGTAGTGCCGTTGAACGTCGTGTTCGGCGTCGCCGCGTCCTGGGCGATGGCGCGCTTCGCGTTCCGCGGAAAGGCGCTACTCGGCGCGCTGATCGACCTGCCTTTCGCAGTGTCGCCGGTGATCGCGGGTTTGATCTACGTGCTGCTGTTCGGCGCGCAGGGATGGTTCGGTCCGTGGCTTGCTGCACACGGCATCCATGTCATCTTCGCCGTGCCTGGGCTGGTGCTGGCTTCGGTGTTCGTCACCCTGCCGTTCGTGGCGCGCGAACTGATTCCCTTGATGCAGGCGCAAGGCAGCGAAGACGAGGAAGCGGCACGGGTGCTCGGTGCCAACGGCTGGCAGACGTTCTTCCGCGTGACGCTGCCCAACATCCGCTGGGCATTGTTGTACGGCGTGCTGTTGTGCAACGCCCGCGCGATGGGTGAATTCGGTGCAGTGTCGGTGGTGTCGGGCCACATCCGCGGGCTGACCACCACGATGCCGCTGGAGGTGGAGATGCGCTACAACGAATACCACTACGCCGGCGCATTCGCCGTGGCTTCGCTGCTGGCGTTGCTGGCGTTGCTGACGCTGGCCGTGAAGACGTTGCTGGAATGGCGCTACCGCGGTGAGCTCGCCGCGCACGCGCCGGGCGGGCGTTGAGGCGTACGCGCATGACGCTCGAACTTTCGCGCCTCACCCGCCGCTTCACGGATTATCCCGCGCTGGACGATGTCAGTCTGGAGATTCCGCCCGGCGAGTTCCTCGCACTGCTCGGGCCGTCCGGCTCCGGCAAGACCACGCTGCTGCGCATCCTGGCGGGTCTCGATTACCCGGAGTCCGGCAGCGTGCGCCAGAATGGCCGCGACCTGCTGGCGATCGACGCGCGCCGCCGCAAGGTGGGCCTGGTGTTCCAGCACTATGCATTGTTCCGGCACCTGACCGTCGCCGACAACGTGGCCTTCGGCCTGCGCGTGCGGTCGTGGCGCAGCCGTCCGAAACGCGCCGAGATCGCCGCGCGCGTCGAACGCCTGTTGCAGCGCGTGCAACTGCAGGACATGGCGAAGCGTTATCCGGCGCAGCTTTCCGGCGGGCAGCGGCAGCGCGTGGCGCTGGCGCGCGCGCTGGCGGTGGAACCGGGCCTGCTGCTGCTGGACGAACCCTTCGGCGCACTCGACGCACAGGTGCGGGTGAGCCTGCGCCGCTGGTTGCGCGCGCTGCACGACGAATTGGGCCTGACCACCGTGTTCGTCACCCACGACCAGGAAGAGGCGCTGGAACTGGCCGACCGCGTGGCGGTGATGAATCGCGGCCGCATCGAGCAGGTCGGCACGCCAGAAGCGATCTACCGGGAACCCGCCACGCACTTCGTCTGCGAGTTCATCGGCAAGGCCAACCGGATCGATCTGACACGCACCGGTCGTGACATGACCGCGGCGGAATGCAACCTCGGCGAGGCACCCTGGGGCGCGGATGTCGAACGTGCGCTTGCTTACGTGCGGCCGGAACATCTTGCGCTCGACGCATCGATGACCGCGCCGGGCTGGCAGGCGCAATTGCGCCACGTGTATCGCGCCGGGAGCGTGGCGCACCTGGAACTGGAAGCGCCGGTTCTGGGACAGCGGCTGGAAGCACAAATCGTCAGCGAAGACCTGGCCGGTCTCGGTTTGTGCACCGGGATGAACCTGCGCATCCGTCCGACACGGGCCATCGTCTTCCCTGTCAACGGGGAGCACGCATCGACAGTCACACCGGTGCGCTGGATCTGGCGGGAAAAGAACGCCGCCGCCGCTTCGGCCGCGGGATTTTGAGCGGCACGCCGCGAGGAGGAACTCCATGCGACACCGATGCACGTTTGTCCTGCCCGGCGTCACCGCGGCACTGGCGCTGGCCGCGCTGCCTGCCGCGGCACGGGACTATTCCTTCCCCGGTGATTGGCCCATGCATCGTGTTTTCGCGGACGGCACCGATTTCGGGATCACGGGGTTGTACCAATATGACGTCAACAATTTCTCGCATGACGACGAGTTCCTGCGTGACGCCCACACCAACCGGCGCAAATACCTTGCGTTGTATCTGAAGAAGAAGGGCGTCTACGACGCCAAG
>JAGWZT010000005.1 GCA_018971925.1 Lysobacteraceae bacterium
GAGAACATCTCGACCTACCTGCGCTTCGAAGGCGGCGACTACACCGAATGGGATTTCGTCGCCGAGGTCGTGCGACGCAGCGGTTGTGGCTTGCTGTGCGACGTCAACAACATCTACGTCAACAGCGTCAACCACGGCTTCGACCCGCGCGTGTACCTTGACGCCCTGCCACGCGAGGCTATCAAGGAAATTCACCTCGCCGGATTTACCAGCAAGGAAAACTTGCCGGTGCCGTTGCTGATTGACTCGCACAGCCGGAGGGTGGACACGCAGGTATGGAATCTGTACGCGGACGCCATCGACCTATTCGGCCCGGTGCCGACCCTGATCGAATGGGATCAGGACATACCCGCGCTGGAAGTGCTGCTGGACGAGGCCGCCCATGCGGAGGAGGTGCTCGATGCACGCCGCGCTCTCGCTGTCTGAGCTGCAGCAGCAATTCATGGCCGCGCTCTACGATGCCGACGTGCCAGGGCCCGCAACATCCATCGCGGGCAACGGTCTTGCCCCCGAGGCCCGCCTGCACATCTACCGCAACAGTTGCAACGAAATCCAGACCTCCGCGCTGCGCACCACATACCCGGCAGTGCTGGCGCTGGTCGGCGAGGCGTTCTTCGACCAGAGCGCTCGCGGCTACAGGCGCGCGCATCCGTCGCATTCGGGCAACCTGCAGGCGTTCGGCGAAACATTCGCCGAGTACCTGGAAACATTGACGGGAGGCCGCTCGTTTCCCTACCTGCCCGATGTGGCGCGGCTGGAATGGCTGCGCCAGCAAACCGTGCTGGCGCCCGATTCCCAGCCGATCGATTTGGTCGAGAGCCTCGATACCAGCGGTGGATCGCAGCGGATCGTCCTGCACCCGAGCCTGCACCTGCTCGAAAGCCGGTATCCCGTCTTCACGATCTGGCACTACGCGCTGCAGCCAACGTCCACAAGGCTGGTACTGGACGGCGGGGGCGAGAGCGTCGTGCTATGGCGCGAGGACGGCGAAGTAGCGATGGCGACGCTTGACCCGGCGAGCTTCGCCTGCATCGCAGCGTTCGCGCATGACTATTCGCTTGACGACGCCCAGGCCGCCGCCATGGCCGTCGATCCCGATTTCGCTCTCGTCGAGTGCGTCGAAAGCCTGCTTCAGCGCCGCCTGATCACGGGCATCAAGCCCTTCGTAGCCCCCCGCAAGGAACCACCGACATGTCGATGATTACCTGTGTCAACACCTGCTACACCCGCGCCACCGATTGGCTGGCCGCATGGGTTGGCCCGGTGACGTTGCTGTTCATGCGCATCTGGGTCGCACTGGCGTTCTGGCAGGCAGGCCTGGTCAAGATTGCCGACCCCATGGGCACGCAGTACCTGTTCGAGAGCATGTACCACGTGCCGCTGTTGCCGCCCGACTTCGCGGCCGTGCTGGGCACCTGGATCGAACTGGTCGTGCCGTGGTTCGTGGGCTTGGGATTACTTGGTCGGCCGTTCGCGCTGTTCCTGTTCATCTATAACATCATCGCGTTCACGTCGTTCCCGGGGCTCTGGCCGCACGGGTTCTGGCACGGATTGTTCGGGACTGCCGATTTCGCCGACCACAAGATCTGGGGCCTGATGCTGATGGCGGTGATTGCGTGGGGGCCTGGCAAGCTGTCACTAGACA
This sequence comes from Lysobacteraceae bacterium, assembly GCA_018971925.1. GTDB lineage: Bacteria > Pseudomonadota > Gammaproteobacteria > Xanthomonadales > Rhodanobacteraceae > 66-474. The sequence goes on from JAGWZT010000005.1 coordinate 1,646, forward strand.
CGCTGTTCGGATGGATTTATCGCCGCTGGCGTGGCCTCACGCCGCCGTCGCGCGCCAATGCGTGAGTAACTGATGGCCGATCTCACGACAAGGTCGAACCAGGGTGAATCCATCGTGCAAGATTTTCGAGTCCATACGTCGGAAGATGCCCCTCCGGCGCCAGCCGGCGTGAGGTCATCACAGCCGGTTCACTGGATTGGGACATCACGCCACTCGCGCATCGTCGTTTCGACAGGCTGCCTACGGCACCGCGTCGAGCCCACACACGTGGCCGGCGCACCAACCCGTCACAATCGGGATTCCCGAAAAAGTATCGGAGCCGAACACCCCGTGAGCCCGATCAACGCAGACACGGCCCAATCGGTACGCGACGAATACAGGACGTTGGCCGATTCCTACGAACAGCGATGGCGGCGCTATTTGGACGTCAGTGCCGCCCACACCCTGGATACGCTCGATCCTCGGGAGGGCGAATCCATTCTGGATGCTGGCTGCGGGACAGGGCTGTTGTTGCGAAGAATCGCAGCCCGCGCCCCAGGTGCTCACCTTGTGGGCATTGATCTCACCTTGGCGATGATCCGTCGGGCCGACGCAAAGTTGTCTGGTCTGTTGGTGGGTGATGTCTGTCGTCTACCGCTCGCCCGTGAGTCGCTGGATGCGGTTGTCCTGGCAAGTGTGCTTCAGTACCTGCCCAGCCTCGATTGCGCGCTGTCGGAAATCGTGCGTGTACTCCGGCCCGGCGGGCGCGTCGTGATCACGGCGTGGGGCGAGGGCAGAGTGTGCATGCGGACGTTGGGGCGATGGTTGAGGTGGCGTGGAAAGGCCGACGTTCATCTGCATCCGCGAGACGATCTTGTCGCGTCATGCGAAGACCACCGATTGAGCATCCGGCGCGAACAAACTTATTCAGTTGGTCCACTCTGGCGGCTGTTGACGGTGGTCGCCGTCAAGAATGTTGGTGATGGCTCGGTTCGAAGCAAGCGTGAGGGCGCGTGACCGTCGGCCAACGGAGATTCTTTCTGTGTATCCCGGTCAATGCCGCTGGCGTGCCAGAAGACCAACATTCGACACGGCAAACGGGATCAGGTAGTTGAGCGTCACCTTGACCGCGAGGTCCGAGGTCCACACACCACGTAGCAAATCGCCGCCGAGGTTGAGCACGTTCAGCAGGCTACCGACCATGAAGGCAATCAGCAGCGTGCGCCGCAGGTGCATCGGCGTCAGCATGACACGCGCGCATGCCTTGAGGCTCCCAAACATCGCCCGGGCATAGAGCCATTGCATCTTCATGGTGACGCATGCGCGCGGCGGGTGGATGGCTTGGCTGGCGGCGGCGTTGCTCGCGCGAAGGTTTCAGTCTTATCGTTCGCCCAAGGCAAGCTGTGATAATCGTCCTGCAAAAGGCCGGGCTTGATAATCTGAAAGTACGGCGAGACATCGAAGTCGCGGGGCACGAACAGGCTGTGATGCCGAATGTGGTACTGCTCGTGCACGCAATCACGGCAAGCCGGATCGTTTGCGGACTCGCGGGTGATGATGGGCAGGATGGGGAAGCCGACCGACTGGAACGCCTGTGCGATCAGCGTGGAGCAGATCGCGCGGGTGGGATCACCGCTGCCCAGTGCCAGCATCCGCCGGCGCCAGGGCGCAGGAACCGGCGGCACGGGCAGCAGATAACGCGCGAGATCGAACACATTCTTGAGGTCGTAGCGATTCCCGATCCGCGCGACGGCGTAAGCGATCACACGTTTGATGTCCCCCTCGCTCAACCCGACGGGGCGGCAGATTCTCAGGTGATAGCCAGCCAATTCCTCGGGCAGGAACGTGCGCACGCCCTGTTCCACGTCGGCCTCGAGCAGTCGGCAGGCGGGACGATCCGTTGCCGCCTCGATGCACAATACCGAATGCGACCAGGTGGACTGGGTCAGGTACTTGATGGCGCCGCTGATGCGCTGGCGGCCCTCCACCAGGATGACATCGGCGGGTCGGAGGATCTGCCGCAGGAGGGCGGGATCCGTCGCCGGATACGGATAGGGGCCGTGCGCCTGCGCCTGCAGATAACGCGCCAGATGCCGCCCCAGAAAGCGAAATGCGTTGTGCATGAATGCCGAATCCCCAAGTGTTCTCCCACAAGAGGCGGGAAATGGCGCGACGGATTCACGCCTGACTGCCGGAAACGTCATCTCGTTGCGCGATCATGAATCCTTTGCCTTGTTTGCTGCCTCTATCCAGTACCTATGCGCACTCCGCTGTTTGGCCGAGCTCCAATCTGGGCGTGCGAAAACGTTTACACGAACACCTTCCCTTGCAACGTGGCGAGGCCATGAAATGGACGATCTGACATGAGGCATCGGTTGGCATGGCGTACCTGGTGTACAAGATTGATTGCAATATCTGCACTGGCCGTGTTGGGCTGCGGCACGGCCCAGGCACGCGTCGAATTTTCGCTGGGCCGCAGCGATACGCCGCGGCACGGATGGACCGATGTCGGTTTCATGGAGTGGGTCGGCGACCCTCGTCCCATTTGGCGGTTGGCTTGGGCGCCCGCGTTCGGGCTCGGGCGCTTCAGCGCGCGCGACACTGTGGCCGAGCGCTTGAACCACACAGTCTGGGTCGGTGCCGGCGGCGGGCGGTTGTACCTATGGCGCGGGGCGTTTTTCGGTTTTCAGGTCGCAGCCACCCATGGCAAGACCGATGCTCTGAGCTCGACGGCCGAATTCGTCAGCAGCCTGGGCTGGAAGGGTCGACATTGGCAGATCTTGGTGCGCCATATTTCCAACGGCGACCTGCACAAGCCCAATCACGGCGAAACCATGCTGCTGGCAGGATTCGCGTTTTGAAGCTGCACAATGGCAGTCTCGGTGCTTCCAGGCTGTGGCTGACAAGGGTGGCAGCGGCGTCAGACAAGTGCACACGTCATTCCAGGCACTACATCAGCAGGTTCCAGCATGTCCAATGATCCCGCCTTGATCGAAGCCGCCCGCCAGGGCGATGAACTTGCCTTGTTGCGCCTGTTGAAGATATCCCAGCCCGATCTGCGCCGGATTGCCGAGAGCCAATGCGCCACTTCCGCGGATGCAGACGACGCCGTGCAGGAGACGCTGTGGGTGGTTTATCGCCGGATCGGCGCACTGCGTACGGTGGGTTCCTACACGGCCTGGATGTTCGCGATCGTTCAGCGCGAGTGCCGGCGCCTGATGCGCAAGGTGCGCGGGCAGGTCGAACTGCCTGACGAGGATCACAAGATCTTCGCTTATTACACCCGCCCCGATCTGCAGGTGGATCTGGCGGCCGCGATCCAGTCCCTGCCCGACAAGTACCGCGAGGCGATCATCCTGCGCGACTTCGACGAGTGCACGATCGCGGAAATCGCGCAAACCCTGCGCCTGTCGCGCGCGGCGGTGAAGAGCCGGATCCACCGCGGCCGGACGCTGGTCCGCGAATACCTGCTGGATTGAACGCATGCGCGGCTTTCGTCTTACCTCCCTTCGCATCGTCGTAGGCGCGCTGCTGGCCGTCGGGGTCGCGGTCTTGCTGGTGATCGCGTCGCGGCATGGCCTGAGTCTGGAGACGCTGAAAACATCGCGGCAAGCCCTGCTGGCCGAGGTGTCGGCGCACCCGCTCGCGGCCGCCGCGGGGTTCTTTGGTGTCTATGTGCTGGCGACGGCGGTCTCGTTGCCTATCGCGACGGTGCTGACCCTGGCTGGGGGCGCCCTGTTCGGCGTGGTCGAAGGCACCCTCCTGGTGTCGTTTGCATCCACGCTGGGCGCGACGCTGGCGATGTTGGTGAGCCGGTACCTGTTTCGCGGTTTTGTGCGCTGCCATGCCGGTCGCCATATGCCCCAGCTCGAGCGCGGCCTCCAGCGCGACGGGGCGTTCTACCTCTTTTCACTGCGCCTGGTGCCGGTTATCCCGTTCTTTCTTGTCGACGTGCTGGCGGGGCTGACACCGATCCGGTTGGTGACCTACTGGTGGGTGAGCCAGCTTGGCATGCTGCCGATGACTTTGGTGTACGTGAATGCCGGGACACGCCTCGCGTCCCTGTCGTCGCCTTCGGACTTGCTGACGCCCGTACTGATCGGCTCCTTGCTGGCGCTCGCGGTACTACCGTGGCTGGCGCGCAGCGCACTGGCGTGGCTGCGCCTGCGGCGGCTGTACCAGCGCTGGCCGAAACCGCGGCGGTTCGACCGCAATCTGGTAGTGATCGGGGCCGGTGCGGCAGGCCTCGTCAGCGCCTATCTCGCTGCGACGTTGCGGGCCAAGGTCACGCTCGTCGAATCGGAGCGCATGGGCGGTGATTGCCTCAATACAGGCTGTGTGCCATCGAAGACGCTGATCCGGATCGCGCGTGCTGCCTACGAAGTGCGAAACGCGGCGCGCTTCGGGATGGCAACTACGCCGCCCGAGGTGGACTTCGCCGCGGCGATGCGACAGGTACGCGCTGCGATCGCTGCGGTCGCACCGCACGATTCGATCGAGCGGTACCGGCGGATGGGCGTTGACGTGCGCCGCGGTCATGCAACGATTCGCTCGCCATGGTGCGTAGAAGTGGGCGGCAAGCCCATCACGACGCGGGCCATCGTGATCGCCGCGGGCGCCGAACCGATCGTGCCGAATTTGCCGGGTCTGGCCGAGGCGGGCTACCTCACTTCCGAGACTCTGTGGCAAGTCGAAACCCTCCCCAAACGCCTCGCGATCCTGGGCGGCGGACCCATCGGCTGCGAACTCGCGCAGGCATTCGCGCGGCTGGGCTCGCGGGTCACGTTGGTGCAACGGGCCGAGCGCCTGCTGGTGCGCGAGGACGATGAGGTGTCTGCGTTTGTCGCGGCACGACTCAGCGAAAAGGGTGTGGATGTTCGTGTCGCGCACAAGGCACTGGCGGTCGAGCGTGGGCCAGATGGCAAGGCGCTTGTCTGCGAGCACGCGGAATCTCGCGTCGCGTATCCGTTCGATGCAATCCTGGTCGCGATCGGCCGGGTGCCGCGCACGCAGGGCTACGGCATCGAGGAGCTCGGTATCGGACTCACCACGAAAAGGACCATCGAAACCGACGCTTGGCTGCAAACGCTGTATCCGAACATCTACGCTTGCGGTGACGTCGCGGGTCCTTGGCAATTCACGCACGCCGGCGCGCATCAGGCCTGGTACGCCACCGTCAATGCGCTGTTCGGCGGCATAAAGCGTTTTCGCGTGGACACGCGGGTGATGCCGGCGGTGACGTTCGTCGATCCCGAAGTGGCCCGGGTCGGTTTGAACGAACTCGAGGGACGCGCGAATGGCACCCGCTACGAAGTCACCCGTTTCGAGTTCGCTGAGCTCGACCGCGCAATCGCGGAACAGGCTACGCAGGGCTTCGTGAAGGTGCTGACGGTTCCCGGCAAGGACCACATCCTGGGCGCCACGGTGGTGGGCGAACGTGCCGGCGAGTTGATCGCCGAATTCGCATTGGCCATGCGCCATCGGATCGGCCTTTCCGGCATTCTCGCCACGGTCCACGCCTATCCGACCTTCGCCGAAGCGAACAAGTACGCGGCTGGTGCTTGGCGCCGCGCGCATGCGCCGGAACGCGCGCTGCGCTGGCTGGAACGCTGGCACCGTTGGCGGCGCCACGAGACACCAGCTGAGCAATCTAGGTTCGTTGAGAACGAGGAGAGAACCATTACATGAACGCGGTCGTTTCCGAACAGCATCCATCTTTCCGGCAAACCCTGCGTGTGCATGGCCTCTCGCTGCCGCGCACCCGGCTCGAGATCCTGCAGGTCAACGTCGGCAAACTGTGCGATCTCGCCTGCGAGCACTGCCATGTCGAAGCCGGTCCCAAGCGCACCGAGATCATGCAGGGAGAAACCGTTGCGCGCATTCTCGAACTGCTGGACGACGCACCCGGCGTGCATACGGTCGATCTCACCGGCGGCGCGCCGGAGCTGAATCCACACTTCCGGATGCTGGTACGCGGCGCGAGGAACCTGGGCAAGACAGTGATCGATCGCTGCAACCTGACCGTCTTGTTTCGGCCCGGCCAGGAAGACACGGCCGAGTTCCTCGCCGAACAAGGCGTTAACGTGGTCGCCTCGCTGCCTTGTTACACCCAGGACCGGGTCGAGAAACAGCGTGGCCTGCACGTCTTCGAGCCCAGCATCAAGGCGCTGCAAAAGCTCAATAGCCTGGGTTACGGGCTACCCGATTCCGGATTGGAACTGGACCTCGTGTACAACCCGCTCGGACCCAGCCTGCCGCCGCCGCAGGCCCAGCTTGAAACGGACTACCGGCGCGAACTCAGGCTCCACTTCGGCATCGTGTTCAACCACCTGTTCACCATCACCAACATGCCGATCAAGCGGTTCCTGCACTTGCTTGATCGCGAGGGCCGTACTGAGCAGTACATGCAGACCCTACTGGATGCGTTCAATCCGCAAGCCGCCATGCATGTCATGTGCCGGACCCTGCTGTCGGTGAGCTGGGACGGGCAGTTGTACGACTGCGATTTCAATCAGGCGCTGGAACTGCCGCTGGGCGGCCGTCGGCGCACGTTGTGGGACATCGAAAACCTGGCGGAGGTCGAGCGCGGTCCGATCGCCTTCGCCGACCATTGTTTTGGCTGCACCGCCGGTGCGGGCAGCTCTTGCGGAGGTGCGTTGACATGATGGAAGAAGCCGCTGAATTGGAAACCGAGGCCCAAGATATCGCGCAGGGCATTCGCGACTATTACGGCAAGACCCTGCAATCGAGTGCCGACCTGAAGACCTCGGCGTGTTGCAGCGCCGGCGACATGCCCGCGCACCTGCGCGAAGTACTGGCGAAGCTGCATCCTGAAGTGAAGGATCGCTTCTATGGTTGCGGCTCGCCGATCCCGTTGGCACTCGAAGGCGCAACGGTGCTGGATCTTGGCTGCGGCAGCGGCCGCGACGCGTACCTGCTCTCCGCGCTGGTCGGCGAACGGGGCCGGGTGATCGGCGTGGACATGACGGCGCAGCAACTTGAAGTCGCCGAACGGCACCGTGCGTTTCACGCCAACGCATTCGGCCACGCACGCAGCAATGTCGATTTCAGGCTGGGCGATCTGTCCGACCTCGCGGCGCTCGGCATCGCCGACGACTCCATCGACGTCGCGGTGTCGAACTGCGTGCTGAACCTGGTGCCGGACAAGTCACGCGCCTTCGCGGAAATCTTGCGCGTGCTGAAGCCCGGCGGCGAGCTGTACTTCTCCGACGTGTTCGCCGACCGTCGTCTGTCTCGGGCACTGCTGGCTGACCCGGTATTACTAGGCGAGTGCCTTGCGGGCGCGCTGTACGTCGAGGATTTCCGGCGCGTGCTCACGCAACTTGGCGTCGCCGATACCTGCGTGTGCGCGCGCAGCCTGATCTCGCTGATCGATCCCGCAATCGAACGCAAGATCGGCTTCGCCCACTTCCAGTCGATCACATGGCGCGTGTTCAAGCTGCCGCTGGAAGACCGCTGCGAGGACTACGGACAGGTCGCGACCTACCTCGGCACGCTTGCGGAATCGCCGCACCGCTTCGTATTGGACGATCACCATCTGTTCGAGGCCCACAAGCCGGTACGCGTATGCGGGAATACCGCCGACATGCTGGCGACCACACGCTACGCGCCGCATTTCCGCGTAGAAGGCAACAAATCGCACCACTTCGGCCTGTTCGACTGCGGCACGGATGGCGCACAGGACGCTACTCCATGCGGCGGGGCGTCGTGTTGCTGAGATGGACCAGCCGCGACCACTCCCGTTGCAACCCAGCATGAGCGCACGGCCAGAGCCGGCGCTGCGCCTTTCGGTGATCGTGCCGTTCGGACCAGACGAAACCGAAGGCGCGGCGTTGCTCGAACAATTGCAGGCGTTGCCTCGCGATGCCGAAATCGTGCTGGTGCGCGCGGAAGGTCGTCTGCTTCCACTCGGAATGAAGCCAGGAGCTCAAGGTGTCGCGATCCGGATTTGCGCTAGCCCGGCCGGACGCGCGCGACAAATGAATATCGGAGCGCGGGCGGCACGCGGGCGCTGGCTGTGGTTCCTGCACGCCGATTCATGCCTGCAGTCGCGCACGCTGACTGCGCTGGACGCTTTCCTCACGGAAGACCAGGGCGCGCTTGGTTATTTCGACCTGCGTTATCGCGACGACGGGCCGCGGCTTGCGCACCTCAACGCGATCGGCGCCAACCTGCGCGCGCGATGGTTCGGCATTCCGTTCGGCGATCAGGGATTCGTACTGCCTGCCCCGTGGTTCGATCGGCTGGGTGGCTACGACGAAACGGCCGTATGTGGCGAGGACCACCTTCTGGTCTGGCGCGCGCGCGCGGCGGGGTTGCCGTTGCGCCGGATCGGCGCGCCGCTCGCAAGCAGTGCGCGCAAATATGCCCGTCAGGGTTGGGGACGCATGACTTTGCGAAACCTGCGCTTGACCGCATTGCAGGCGTGGCCCCAGTGGCGGCGGCTGCACAAGGAACGGATCGCGTGACCACGGCCGTTGCCATCTTCGTCAAGACACCCGGGCACTCTCCGGTCAAGACCCGCTTGGCCAGGGCAATCGGCCATGAAGCCGCGACCGAGTTTCACTTGCTTGCCGCGGGAGCGGTGGCTGAAGTCGTGGGTGCGGCGCAAGGCTGGAACGCATCGTTTCGTCCTTACTGGGCGGTTGCCGAATGCGGCGCGATGGACGACCGGGCTTGGTGCGCGTTTCCAAGACTGTGGCAGGGTGATGGGGAGCTTGGCGATCGCCTGGATCGGGTCTATGCGATTCTGCGTACCGCCCACGAACGCGTGCTGCTGATCGGCGCAGATGCGCCGCAAGTGACGCCTGAACTGTTGCGGCAGGCTCGCATGGCACTGGACGACCCGGTGACACCCTTCGTCATGGGTGAAGCCGAGGATGGCGGTTTTTGGCTGTTCGGGGGACGGGCGCCTATCTTGCGGGAAGTCTGGTGCAAGGTGGGTTATTCGCGCGATGACACCGCCTCGCAATTGTGCGACGCCCTGCGTTCGAATGGCGAAATCGCCGTGCTGCCGACCCTGACGGATGTGGATCGCCCATGCGATCTGCCGGTGCTCGCCGAGGCATTGGCTGCATTGCGCACGCTACTCCCCGCGCAACTCAGGTTGCTGGAATGGCTGGAGCACCATTCGACACGTCAGAATGAATCCATTCCGATCCGTCACGCCTCTATGTCGTGAAGGGGCGGCAGACACTCGGGACAGGCCTCCCTCCTGGTCTCCGTTCGCCAAGTCTGCCGCCCTTTCCCTCACATTCCGACGGAGAGCCACCATGGACTGCTGCATTCGACCCGAGCTGGAAGGTTGAAATGGACATCCTTCTGCTCTTGGCAGTACTGTTCCTTGCCGCTACGAATGGTGCGAACGACAACTTCAAAGGCGTGGCGACGCTGTATGGAAGCCGACGTGCCGGCTATTGGACCAGCCTGATCTGGGCCAGTGTCACCACGCTGGCCGGTTCGTTGGCTTCGGTCTACCTTGCACACGCGCTGCTGGAAGCCTTCACCGGCGCCGGGCTGGTACCGAGACCCATTGCCACCCAGGTGCGCTTCGCACTCGCAGTCGCCGGCGGCGGCGCCATCACAGTAGCGCTCGCCGCTTGGCGCGGCCTGCCGATCTCGACCACGATGGCGCTGGTGGGAGCGATGGCCGGCGCGGGCTTGATCGCAATTGGATGGGCGGTGCATTTCTCCGCGTTGGTCGGCACGTTCCTGGTGCCGTTGCTGGTCAGCCCCATCATCGCGCTGATCCCAGCGTTACTGCTGGCACCGTTGCTTCGTCGGTGGGTGGCGCATCATGCAACTGCGGAGCCCGAATGCATGTGCGTCACGGCGGCCGCCGTGACGACCCCGGAAGGCTTGATGTTGCGCGAAAGCAATGCACCAGCCTTGATGGCCGGCTACGAGTCAGCATGCCGCGAACAGGGTGCCCGGCCAGTTGCGCGCTGGAACGCGCGCCGCGCGGAGGATACGCTGTTGTTCCTGCTGGGAGGCGCGGTCAGTTTTGCGCGCGGTCTGAACGACACGCCCAAGGTCGCGGCATTGCTATTGCCGGTTGCGGTGCTCAGCGGGCACGACCATATCGCGGTCGCGCTGGTAGGTGTGGGTATGGTGATCGGTGGTCTGCTGGGTGCGCGGCGTGTTGCGCGCACGCTGAGCGACAAGATCACCCAACTGGATGTCGGCGCCGCGCTCGCCGCCGGCGTGACCACCAGCCTGTTGGTCTGCACCGCATCGTTCAACGGGCTGCCGGTATCCACCACGCAGGTTTCCGTCGGTGCGCTGGCAGGCACGGGACTCACGGGTGGCGCGAAGGTCGACCGCGAGGTGCTGATTAACATCGTGCTCTCGTGGGTCATTACCTTGCCAATCGGTGCGCTGTTCGGTGCGCTTTTGTATGCCTTGCTGCGTTGAGGCCGAAGAAATGCCACTCCGCTTGCTCTTCCTGTGCACGCATAACTCCGCGCGCAGCATCGTGGCCGAGGGACTGGCAAATCGTCTGGGCGACGATCGCTTGCGCGCATTCAGTGCGGGCAGCCACCCTTCGGGACGGGTTCATCCGCTCGCGCTGGAGGTGTTGCGCGAGCGTGGCTGCGCCACTGACGGCCTGCACAGCAAATCCTGGGACGTGTATGCCGGCGCCGAACCGATGGACGCCGTGATCACGGTGTGCGACACGACCGCGGGCGAAATCTGCCCGTTATGGCCGGGTGCACCGGCACAGGTGCACTGGGACCTGCCCGACCCATCGGGTGTGAGGGGCGATGACCGTGAGCGGTTGGTCGCTTTCCGGCATACCGCAGGATACTTGGCTGCACGACTGCAGCGCGTCCTGTCGTTGCCACTGGACGACTTCGACATCGCCACCCTGGAATCCGAGCTGCAATGCATCCACGACACGGCGGTGCGCGGGGAGTAACGCATGAGCTTCATCCGTGAAATCGACCCTGCCCATGCTACCGACGATTTGCGCGCCGCTTACAACGAACTCGAGCGGCGCCGAGGTAAGGTCGCCAGCATCATGAAGGTGCACAGTCTGCGGCCGTCCGCATTGCGGGCGCATCTTGCGCTGTACATGGACCTGATGTTCGCTCCTGGCGGCCTCACCCGCCGCCAGCGCGAGCTGATCGCGGTGACGGTGTCGCGCGAGAACGACTGCGCGTATTGCATCGCGCATCACCGTGAAGCGATGTCGTTCTACATCCATGACGCCCGCCTGCTGGACGTCATCGCACGAGGCGTCGACGATTCATCACTCAACGCGGCTGATCGTGCCCTGCGCCGCTATGCGGTGAAACTGACCGGCATGCCAGACCGGGTGGAAGAGCGGGATGTTGCCGTACTGCGCGCGGCGGGCTTCGCTGACGAGGACATCCTTCTGGCCAACCTGATCGTGGCCTATTTCAACTTCGTCAATCGCATCGCGCTGGGTCTCGGCGTGACGTTCGATGAAGCCGAGATGCGCGGGTACCGGAGCGGCGGAACGAACGGACGCACGGACTGATGTCCGACATGGGGAATCTGCGACCCGTAGTCGGTGAAGGTAGGTACTCCGACCGGCGTGACGCCACGTCGAGTGACTTGGCGGTCGCAGCATCGGGTGTGCCGCTCGGGGTGTTGCGCGCATGCCCATTGGGTGGTCACGCTGCTAGAGCGTTCTTGATTTAAATATATACACATTCGGAGTACGGTGGCGGGGGGTTCCCATGGAGTCCCGTCATGTATGCGTACTCACAGGATTTGCGCGATCGGGTGTTGCGGGCGATAGAGCGGGGCGAGCATCCGACGGCGGTCGCACGGCGGTTCGAGGTCAGCCGGGTGTGGGTGTATCAGGTGCTCCACCGGTTTCGCGATCACGGAGAGCGTTGCAGTCACGCGGTCGGCGGGTACCGGCGCTCCTGCGTGGCGGATTGGGAGGGCACGTTGCGCGGGTGGATCAAGGCCGGACCTGATCTGACGCTGGCGCAGTTATGTGAGTGGCTGGCTGCGCGGGGTGTGCAGATCAAGGCACCGGCGCTCTGGCACCAGCTCGACAAGTGGGGGTTGAGTTTTAAAAAAACCCTGCACGCCAGCGAGCAAGAGCGCGCCGACGTCCAGCAGGCGCGACGCGAATGGATGCATGACCGGCCCAGTTGGGATCCTGCGCACCTGGTGTTCCTGGACGAGACATGGGCCACGACCTGCATGACGCCCGCCTATGGCCGCGCGCCGCGCGGGGAGCGGGGCATGGCATCGGTTCCGTATGGGCACTGGAAGACCACCACGTTCATCGCAGCCTTGCGTTGTGATGGGTTGAATGCACCGATGGTGGCCGATGGACCGATGAACGGCGCCCTGTTTCGGGCTTGGGTGGAGACGTTCCTATGTCCCACCTTGCAACCCGGCGACATCGTGATCGCCGACAATCTGTCCAGTCACAAGGTCGCGGGCATCCGGGAAGCCATCGAGGCAGTAGGCGCCACCCTCCGCTATCTGCCGCCCTATTCCCCAGACCTGAACCCCATCGAAAAGGTGTTCGCCAAGCTCAAGGCGCTGCTGCGCCGTGCTGGCGTCCGCGCGATCGATGCACTGTGGGACCAGGTCGGAGCGCTGCTGGATGCGTTCTCACCGGAGGAATGTGGTAACTACCTCAGGTCCTCTGGTTACGTAAGCATCTAAATCGAAACCGCTCTAGCGGTGCCGATCACGCTGCAGGTGCTGTTCAATGCGACGCTCGCGTACGGCCTCAATCGCTGGCTGGGCGAAGCACATTGCGTCGCCGGGCCTTCGGCCTTGATTGGCGCCAGCAACTTCTTCGAACTTGCGGTGGCAACGGCGATCAGCTTGTTCGGCTTCACCTCCGGCGCCGCACTGGCGACCGTCGTTGGCGTGCTGATCGAAGTCCCGGTCATGCTGGTTCTCGTTGCTGTGGTCAATCGCAGCCGCGGGTGGTACGAGCGTCGGGTTGTCGCTTAGCTCTTTGAGTGCGGCGAACAACGCCCTGATCAGGGCTTGATCGGCGCGACCGCCTACACGGCCTGTTCCAGCGAAGCGATCAGCGGACAATGCACGCGGCCGGTGTTGCAATGGCATTGATCGACCAGTGCAGCCAGCGCCCGTTCGACGCGACGCAGCTGCGCGATACGCTCGCGGACCACCGTCAACTTGTTCGCGCCCAACCGTCCCGCTTCCCGGCAACGGCGTCCGTCATCCAAGGCCAGCAGATCAGCGACTTCATCGAGGCTGAAGCCAAGCGTCTGCGCGTGCTTGATGAACCGCAGGCGGCGCGCATGCGTCTCGTCATAGCGACGAATCCCGCCCAAAGGCTTGGCCGGCTCGGCGACCAGCCCCCGCCGCTGATAGTAGCGAATGGTTTCGACATGAACGTCCGCGGCCTCGGCCAAGCGCCCGATCGTATAGGTCATGGGGATTGACTCCGTAGCTAGCTACGGTCGTAAGGTTACATCAAGAACCAATCAATTACGGGAGTGCAGCGATGTTGCGAAGCGGTTTCCACAGGAGCGATCTGGCCATTGGCGGCACGGCATCAGCCGGGTTGTTCTTTGCCGGACGGCGTATCTCCCGGCCTGCCATCGCGACCATGGCGACCCAAGACGCGGGCTATCCGTCCAGTATTGGGGGAGTCACGAATGAATGACAGGAGCGTGCTCGTGGCCGGGATTGCCGGTATCGGCGCCGCCGTGTTGTGCTGCGCAGCCCCATTTCTGGTAACGCTGCTGGGCGCCCTCGGCCTGTCGGCGTGGGTGGGCAAGTTGGGCGATGGATTGCTGCCGGCGCTCTCCGTACCGGCGCTCATCATATTGGTGGGCATCGCGGGCTACGCCCTATATCGCCGAAAGCATGCTGCCGCGTGCTGTACACCCAAGACAGGATCGAAATACCAGGATGGAGAAAAACATGAACAACTATGACTTGCGCATCACCGGCATGACCTGCGAGTCGTGTGCAGCCCACGTCCAGGCAGCCCTGGAAAAGGTGTCCGGCGTGCACGCCGCCGATGCGTCCTATGCGAAAGGTACAGCCAAGGTCACAGCCAACCCTGACCTATCACCGACGGCGCTGACAGCTGCCGTGGCGGCACTTGGCTACCGAGCCGAGCTCGCCGATGCCCCATCTACCGGCGGCGGCTTGCACGAGAGGTCGCGCGAATTACCGGGACACGGCAACAACGCGGGTGGCGGTGGCAGCACCTTGCAGATCGCCATCATTGGCACCGGCGGTGCGGCCATGGCCGGCGCGATCCGCGCGGCCGAGCGCGGCGCGAACGTGACGGTGATCGAACGTGGCACCGTAGGGGGTACCTGCGTCAACATCGGCTGCGTGCCCTCGAAGATCATGATCCGCGCGGCGCACGTCGCCCACATCCGCCGGACCAGCCCATTCGATGACGGCATCGACCCATGCACCTCCGCGATTCGCCGCGACGCGCTGCTGGCCCAGCAGCAGGCACGGGTCGAGGAACTGCGGCACGCCAAGTATGCAACGATTCTCGCAGGCACCCCTGGCATCACCCTGTTGCGCGGCGCAGCACGTTTTGTCGACAACCATACATTGAGCGTAAGCTTGAACGAGGGTGGCGAGCGCACCATCAGCTTTGATCGCTGCCTGATCGCCACCGGCGCACGGCCGGCAGTGCCGCCGATTCCGGGCTTGGCGGGCACGCCGTACTGGACTTCCACCGACGCGCTGGCGGCCAATGCCATCCCGCAGCATCTGCTGGTGATCGGCGCAGGGGTAGTTGCCACTGAACTGGGCCAGGCCTACGCCCGGCTTGGCAGCCGCGTCACCGTGATCGCCCGCAGCGAACTGTTCTTCCGCGAAGACCCGGTGATTGGCGAGGCCATCGGCCAGGTGTTTACCGACGAAGGCATTCGCGTGTTGCGACAGACCCAAGTACATCGCGTGCGCCATGAAGACGGCGGGTTCATCCTCGAGACATCGGGTGGCGAACTGCGCGGCGATGCCCTCTTGGTGGCGACCGGGCGCACGCCCAATACGGATACGCTGGAACTGGCACGCGCAGGGATTCGCGCGACGAAAGGCGGCGCCATCGAAGTCGACGCATACCTGCGCACCTCGGCGCCGCACATTTACGCCGCCGGCGATTGCACCGACCAGCCCCAGTTCGTCTACGTGGCCGCCGCGGCCGGCACCCGCGCTGCCATCAACATGACCGGTGGCGAAGCCACGCTGGATCTGCGGACGATGCCGACGGTGGTGTTCACCGAACCGCAAATCGCCACCGTGGGGCTGAGCGAGGCCGATGCGCACTCCGAAGGCATCGAGACCGACAGCCGCACACTGACTCTCGACAACGTGCCGCGCGCGCTGGCCAACTTCGACATCCGCGGCTTCATCAAGGTCGTGGTGGAGGCCGCCAGCGGCCGGCTGCTGGGCGTGCAGGCCGTGGCGGGGAACGCCGGCGACCTGATCCAGACCGCAGCACTGGCGATCCACGCCCGAATGACCGCACCCGAACTCGCCGATCAACTGTTCCCCTATCTGACCATGGTGGAAGGGCTCAAGCTCTGCGCCCAGACATTCAGCCGGGACGTCAAGCAGCTTTCCTGCTGCGCGGGGTAATGACCGATGAATCCCTGCACGCACATGCAAACAGGCGGTTGCGCCGCAGCTACGGCACCTCCGGCGCGAACCTCTATGGCCACGGGTTTGACTCCGTACCAACGTACGGTATTAGGGTGGAGTCAAGCTAAAAGGCACGTCAGGCCTGTCACCACTTGCGATGCATGTCCGTACCTTCCCAGTACATCGGGCCACTCATCTTTAGTAGGAATCAAGCCATGAACAAACGAAACTCCCTGTTCGCGATCGCGTTGGGCTTGGTGCTTGGCGGGGCGGCGTTGCAGTCGGCCCCCGCACTTGCCGCAGCGCACACCGGACAGCCCGCCCCAAGCGCCACCTTCACAAGCGCCGGCAAGACCATCCCGCTGACAACCTACCGCGGGCACAAGACGATGGTGTGGCTGTTCTCGACATGGTGCCCCAGTTGTAGTGCGGGTCTTGCGGCGCTGGCCAAGGAGCAGGCGGCGCTCGAGGCGGGCGGTGTGCAGGTGGTGGTGCTGGAAAACTACCAGAACGGGGGTTACACAGGGCCCAGCATGGCGCAGTTGATTACGCAACGCGCCGGCGCAGTGAAAAGCGCGCGCAACTGGACCGTAGGAGCAGCGACGCAGCAGCTGGCATCGGTCTACAACCCGAAGAACTACCCCGATATTTACTACCTGATCGGTGCCGACGGGAAGATCACGGACATCGGCAGTGCGCCGTCCGCCAGCATGCAGAAAGTCCTCACGTTTGCACAAAAATGACGATGGTTTCTGACCCGAACCGGGCCGGCCACCCTGAACAATGACAACAATGAAGAACATTCTGCTGGCATTTCGCACCGTCTTTACATCGCCTGCCTCGTGGGCGGTGGGAGCGGTCAGCTTCTTGGTGTTTCTGATCATTTATCTGGTGACGCTGCCCGCAACGTTCACCGGCGGCTCTATTGGTTTCGGCGCCTTGAGATTCTTGACGCCCGAACTGCTGGCTTGGTCCCTGCTGATGGCAGCGATTCTGGGGCTGTTGATGCCGATGACGGTGTACTTGCTGCGGCGCGGGTACAGGGCGCATGCTGCAAAGGGCGCGGCCGCAGGCGGCATCGGCGCCGTCATCGCCCTCGTTACGCCGCTGCTGTGCTGTTCCCCGGTCCTGCCGATCGCGTTCAGCGTGATCGCGGGCTTCATTCCGGCTTTGGCCGGCGGAGCCGGTGGCCGGGTGCAAGGGTTTCTGGCAACCCATGAATGGCTGTTTTTCAGCATTGCGACAATCATTCTGCTGGCGGCGCTCCTCAAGAATGCCAGCGAAGTTGCGAAAGGCGCGTGCTGCGCCATTCCCGCAGGACGAGAGCATGCGCCCACCTGCGCGTGCTCGCACGACGTATCCGCATCACCCGCCAGCGGTGTGAATGCCGTTCGTGAAAACCCGTAGTTGACCTCTGGAGACACTCATGAAAAATCGATTTGCAAGTTTGACCACAGGTTCTGCTTTGTCCCTGACGCTGTTGGTCGCGGGCGCGACGATGGCCGCACCTGTGCTCGCCACGACGCCGCAACAAAACGCAGTCGCTGCGGGGAGCCAGATGAAAGATATGGGCCAGATGAAAAGCGGCATGCCCAACATGGCGAAATTGATGGCCAACAAGCCGTTCGTCGAGTCGTTCCAACGGGCGCTGGTTCGCGACGGCGCCAAGATTTCGGTCGATGGTACATGCGGTATGAAGACCACCGACGCGCTCCGCGCCTTTCAGAAGGCCCACGGCCTGAAGGTCACGGGTATGGTGGACCTCGCGACGGTCAAGGCGCTCGGCGTTACCTACCCCGCCAACTGATTCGCCGTCGTATCCGAAGTGTTTGTCGGCAGGGCCGGGTTTCAGCCGAAAATCGCGAGTGGCGGGCGTTCACCGCAGGCTGGGCAACTGACAAAATGATGTGCGTGGACACGCGAGCTACGCGTGAACTGAACTCGCCGGAGGCCGTCGCCGACCTCGTGGATGTCTTTTACGCGAAAGTCGTTGCTGACGCAGTGCTTGGACCGGTTTTCAAGGACATTGACCTGCGACAGCATAAACTCAAGGTTCGCGCCTATTGGCGCAAGATGCTGCTTGGCGAGCGCGATGGGTATCGACGCAACATGATTGCCCAGCACAAGACGCTGCACGCTCGACACCCCTTGCAGCACCGTCACTTCCAGCGGTGGCTGGCGTTGTTCCTGGAAACCGTGGACGAACGATTCAGCGGTAACACCGCCACCCGCGCCAAGCGCCTCGCGTCTACGATCGCCACCCACCTGGAAACCCTGCTCAACGAGGTTGGGCATCAAGGAGAAGGATATGAACGAACGTAAGGACTTCGATCTGATCGTGATCGGCGCCGGCACGGGCGGTACGGGCGTCGCGCGCATGACCTCAGCGGCGCGCTGGAAGGTAGCCGTGGTCGACCACCTGCCCTACGGCGGAACCTGCGCGTTGCGCGGATGCGATCCCAAGAAGATGCTGATTGCGGTGACCGAGGGTGTGGACTGGGCCCGCAACCTGAAGGGCAAGGGGCTCGAGGCGCAAGCGTCCATCGATTGGCCTGCCATGATCGCCTTCAAACGCACCTTTACGGACGCCATGCCTGGTCGCATCGAAACCGGGCTGGAGAAAGCAGGCGTCGTCGCGCTGCATGGCCAGGCACGCTTCACCGGGCAAAACACGATCGAGGTGAATGGCGACTCCCTGACGGCGCGCCACTTTCACATCGCCACCGGCGCCCGGCCGATGACCTTGAACATCCCGGGCGAGGAGTTGCTGATCACCAGCACCGACTTCCTCAAACTGCCGGAACGACCGGACCGGGTCGTGTTCGTCGGCGGCGGGTTCATCGCGATGGAATTCGCCCATATCTGCAAGCGTGCCGGCTCGGCAGAAGTCACGGTGCTGGAGATGATGAGGCGCCCGCTGGGCAATTTCGACCCCGACATGGTTGACCTCCTTTCCGAGGCGACCACCGAGCTGGGGATCGACCTGCGGACCGAAGCGAAAGTGCTGAAGATCGAGAAGGACGGCGCCGATCTTGTCGTCACCTATGAGGCGCCGGAAGGAAAGCAGACCGTTCGCTGCGATTCGGTGGTGCACGCGACCGGGCGCGTGCCCAACATCGAGTCGCTCAACCTGGAGGCCGCGGGCGTGGAATAC